>CAZSPS010000087.1:0-1916 GCA_964608875.1 uncultured Ectothiorhodospiraceae bacterium | reverse complement strand
TGTCGGCCGACAGCACCTTGAGCACGACCGGGAACCCGAGCGCCGCCGCCGCCTCGGCCGCCTCGCGCGCGCTCGCGGCCGGGCGCGCCTCCACCACCGGCAAGCCGGCGGCGGCCAGCACCTCGAGGGCCGCCAGCTCGGTGACCGGACCCGCCGGCAACGCCAGCGTCGGCGCCGGGGAATCGGCCGCCGCAGTGCGCGCGCGGTGCTCGCGGAAGGAGCGCGCGAAGCCGGCCATCGCGGCGGCGGCGCGGGTGGCGTGGGTCGGCTCCTCGTACACCGGGATGCCGGCCGCCTCGAGGTCGCGCACGTACTCGGGCGCGGTGAAGCCGGACACGGCCAGGTGCACTCCCGGATGCGCGGCCCTTCGCCGGAGCCACCCGCGCCGGTTCGCCTCGCGCATCTCCGGATTGCGCCCGACCGAGCCCTGGTAGCCGATGACGCTCGCGCACTCGCCGCTCTCGATGGCGAGGTCGATGGCCTCCTCCAGCAGGCTCGGGTCGTTCAGCACCTGCCCCGTCACGTCGATGGGGTTGCGGGGGCCGGCGAACGGCACCCGCTCCAGCATGCGCCGCTGCACCGCCTCGGGCATGGGCGGCACGGCGAGGCCGCGCCGGGCGGCGTCGTCCGCCATCAGCACCCCCACCCCGCCCGACACGGTGATGAGCGCCACCCGGTCGTTCGCGGGCAGCGCGCCGACCACGCAGCTGCGCGCCACGTCGAAGAACTCCTCGATGCTCTCCGCCCGGTACACCCCGAACTGGCGGAACACGGCGTCGTACACCGCGTCCTCGCCCGCGAGCGCCGCCGTGTGCGACGCGGCTGCGGCGGCGCCGGCGGCGGTGCGCCCGAGCTTGATGGCGACCACCGGCTTGGCGTTGGCGCGCGCGCGCTCCAGGGCTTCGAGGAACTTCGGCCCGTCGCGGCAGCCCTCCATGTAGAGGAGGATCGCCTTCGTATCGGGGTCTTCGGCGAGGAACGCGGTGCAGTCGCCCACGTCCACGTCCGCCTCGTTGCCGGTGGTGAACATGTAGCTGAACGACTGTCCGCGCTCGCGCGCGAGCAGGTAGGACAGCCCGCCGAACGCCCCGCTCTGGCTCACGAGCCCGATCGCGCCGGACTCGATCTCCTCGCAGAACGCGGGGTAGAACGAAGCGACGGCGCGGCTGCGGAAGTTCACCATGCCCATGCAGTTGGGGCCCATGAGACGGATGCCCGCCTCGCGCGCGAGGCCGGTCAGGGCCGTCTGGGCGGCGACGTCGCCGATCTCGGCGAAGCCGGAGGTGAACACCACGAGCCCCCCGACCCCCTTGTGCGCGCACTCCTCGGCCACCGCCAGCACCGCCGCCGGCGGCACCGCGCAGACGGCGAGATCGACCGGGCCGGGGACATCCTTGACGCTGGCGAACGCGGGCAGCCCCTGCACCGTGCCGTCGGCGTCGGGATTGGGGTTCACGGGGTGGATGCGGCCCTCGAAGCGGTTGCGGAGCAGCGCCGCGAGCGGGCGTCCGCCGATCTTCTCGGGCGAGGAGGAGGCGCCCAGCACGGCGATGGAGCGGGGGCGGAAGAGCGGCTCCAGGGAGTCGAGGTCGATGCGGCCCATCGCCGAGGTGCGGATATCCCCTCGCATCTGCATCCGCGCACTCTATACGGGCGCGGCGCGGCGCCGCAATGGGGCGGGCTTCCTCGATCGCATTGACATCCGGGCGCCGCGGCCATAGAGTGCGCAGCCCTTGTGGCCGGGGGGACGACGCGACGCGACGCCCGGCCCGTGACCGGGAGCGGGAGGAGGCGGGAGCCGCACGATGGCTACTTTCAGCGCCAAGCCGGCGGAAGTCGAGCGCGAGTGGTATCTGGTCGATGCCGCCGACAAGGTGCTCGGGCGCCTCGCGTCCGAGGTCGCCACCCGTCTGCGC
>CAZSPS010000086.1:0-3474 GCA_964608875.1 uncultured Ectothiorhodospiraceae bacterium | reverse complement strand
CGTCACCGAAGGCGCGCCCGCCGCGTTCACCCTGACCCGCTCGGGCACCGACCTGGCCGGCGCGCTCACCGTCGCCCTCACGCTCACGCAGTCCGGGGACTTCCTCACCGATGCGGCGGCGCTGCCCGCCGAAGCCACCTTCGCGGCCGGTTCGGCCACGGCGGCCGTCGCGCCCGCGACGCAAGGCGACGCCCTGGACGAGCCCGACGGCGCCGTGACGCTCACCCTCGCCCCGCCCGCCACCGGCGCGGCGTACCGCCTGGGCGCGGCCTCCGAAGCCACGCTCGCGGTGCTGGACGACGAAGAGACGCCGCGCGCCCGGGCCGACCTGCCCAATCCGATGACCGAAGGCGCGGTGCTGGTGTTCCCGGTCAGCCTCACCACGGCCAGCGCGCGCACCATCACCGTGCTCTACACCATCGACGGCGAGGCCACGGAAGGCTCCGACTACACCGACCCGCTGGCGGGCCGGCTGGTGTTCGGGCCGGGCGACACGGAAAAGGACATCCGCGTGCTGACCGTGGACGACGACCTGGAAGAAACGGATCGCGAGACGATCCGGGTGACCCTGGACGGCGCGCTGCCGCTCGGGGCCGCCACCGTCGGCGGCGCCGTGAACACCGCGATCATCGACAACGACTCGCCCATCGTCTCGCTGGCCCAGCCCGCCTCCGACGTCACCGAAGGCGACACCCTCACGCTGACGCTGACGCGGGTGACGACCCTCCTGGGCGGGACGCTGCGCGTGGAGCTGGAGCACGGCTTGGCGGGCGAGACCCAGACTCCCGCCGAAGTCACCTTCGCTCGCAACGCCGCCACCGCCGAGCTGACGCTCGCCATCCCCACCGACGACGACACCGACAACGAGGAGTACGTCGTCACCGTGCACCCGCCCTCCGACGGCCGCTACGACGTGTCTTCGCAGTCGGGCGCGCTCCGCATCACGGTGCGCGACAGCGCCCTGCCGGTGGTGACCGTGGCGGCCGGGACCAGCCCGGTCACGGAAGGTACGGCGGCGGAGTTCCGTTTCTCGCGCACGGGAGACACGGCGGAAGAGCTCGAGGTCGCGCTCCGCCTCACCGAATCCGGCTCGGTGCTGACGGCGGCGGCGCCGGCGAGCGTCACCTTCGCCGCCGGCGACGGCGCCGCAGCCCTGTCGCTCGCGACGGTGGACGATTCGCTGGATGAAGCCGACGCCGTCCTCACCCTGACCCTGCAAGGCGGCGCGGCCTACAACCTGGGCGCCGACGCCGAAGCCGCGGTCACGGTGCGCGACGACGACGCAACCCCGCAGCTCTCGCTCGCCGCGCCCACGCCCGCGTCCGTCGCCGAAGGCGGGGCGCTGGTCTTCCCGGTCACCCTCTCCTCGGCGAGCGGCAGCGCCATCGAGGTGGCCTACACGCTCACGGGCACGGCCACGGGCGCCGGCGCGGACTACACGGACGCAGCCGCCGGCACGCTGACCTTCGCGCCGGGCGACATGGCCGCCGAGATCCGCCTCGCCACCGTGGACGACGCGGTGGACGAGCCGGACGAGACGGTGGCGGTCACGCTCACGGCCCCCGCCGACGGCGCCGCGACCCTCGGCGCGGCGTCGGCCACGGGCACGATCCGGGACGCCGACCCGCCGGTCGTGTCGGTGACGGTGGGCGCGTCCGAAGTGCTGGAAGGCGAGAACGCCGTGTTCACCTTCACGCGAGACGGCGAGAACCACGGCGCGGCCCTGACCGTGTTCTACCGGCTGTTCCGGGACGGCGCGGAGCAGTCGCTGCGTTCCGTCTCCATCCCGGTGGGCGCAGCCTCGCAGGAAGTCCGCTTGCCGACCGCCAGAGACGCCGACCTCGTCCGCAATGCCTGGCAGGTGGCGCTCGTCCCCTCGGAGGGCTACGCCGTGCATTCGACCGCAGGCGCGGCCGACTTCACCACCATCGACTACAACGCGACCCTTTCGGTGCTCGCTCCCCCGGCGGCCGTCGCCGAGGGCGAAACGCTGGTCTTCCCTGTGCGCCTGTCCCCCGCCTTCGGCGAGACGGTGACGGTGGACTACACGATCAGCGGCGGTACGGCCACCGTCGGCGCCGACTACACGGACGCGGCCGCCGGCGTGCTGACCATCGCCGCAGGCGACACGGACGCCGAGATCCGCATTGCGACGCTGACGGACAATGCGGCCTCCGAGCCGGACGAAACGGTGGAGGTCACCATCACCAATGCCAGCCCCGGCTACGCGGTGCGCCTCGGCGCGCTGTCCGCCGTGGGCACGATCACGGGAAGCGACAGGCTGCCGGTCGTGTCCGTCACCATCGACAGGTCCCACTACTCGGAGAACTACAGCGTTACCGATTACCTTGGGAGAGTCATCACCTTCGATGATCCGTTCCAGTTCACCTTCGCGCGGGATACGAACGACACTTCCGCAGCGCTGGACGTGGTTTACAACATCACCAAGAACGGCGCCGCGCAATTTACGAGCGACCAGACCTTCACCATCCCCGCCGGCGCGGCCACCGGGTTGCTCGACAGCATCGCCCCCGAGCAGGACAGCGGCAACGGGTTCGGCACGCGGCGCACCGACACCTGGGTGCTCAGCATCAAGGCATCCGACGATTACACGATTTCCGATTCGGCCGGCAGTTCCGAGGTCACGGTTTTCGACTGGCAACATTTGCTGAGAGCCGCAGTGTTCGCTCCGTCGCCGGTCGTCGAGGGCGGCAATATCGATTTCCGGCTACAGCTGACCAAGCCGCTGGACGGCGGTCAGACAACCCTCAACTATGTCGTGGAGGACGGGACTGCCGTGGGCGGCGACGACTACACGAGCCGCAGGGGATCGGTTACCTACAGGAATCGGGATAGGGTCAAGACGGTTCGCGTCAGGACGCTGGACGACGATATCAACGAGCGGGACGAAACGGTGAGACTCAGGCTCACCGGTTTTTCCGGCTCGTATCCCATTGCCGTCAGCACGGCCGCGGCCACGATCCTCGACGACGATCTGCCCACCGTGCAGGTGACGATCGACAGCCCCCGTTATTCCGAGGGCCAGCCCTTCCGCTTCACGCTCCGTCGGAGCATGGACGACCTCAGCCAGCCGCTCACCGTCCTGTACGACATCACCCGGGACAGCGCGCACTACGCGAAAAAGCAGGCCGTGATCCCGGCAGGCGCAGCCATGCTGGTAACGACCGGCGAGCAGACGGTGCAGGCGGGAGACGACCCGGACACGATCGACAACCGCTGGGCGCTCATCATCGCGGCATCGGACGATTACGTCATTGCCCCGGATAGCGGCCGGGCCGATCTGGTGGTTGGCGACGGCGATGCGCCTTCGTTCGTTTCGCTCGCCCCCGCCCCGTCCGTCTTCGAGGGCGGCGATCTCGTCTTTCCGGTGCGGCTCAACGAGACGAGCGCACAGGCGATCACGGTGCGCTACACGCTCGCGGGCACGGCCACGGCGGGCGTGGACTACACGGA
>CAZSPS010000085.1:0-2162 GCA_964608875.1 uncultured Ectothiorhodospiraceae bacterium | reverse complement strand
GGGAACGTGTAGAATGGCGGGCGGTCGCGCGGTTCGATCCCGGTTCCCGGGAGTCCGCATCCGGCCGCACCGGCCATCGTCTCCCGGGAGAACAGGCGGCGAGTGAACGCCCGCCTTTGCGCAACATGAACCCATCCGTATGGCCCGTCGTCCTCTGCGGCGGTTCCGGCACCCGGCTGTGGCCGCTCTCGCGGGCGCTCCACCCCAAGCAGTTCATCGCCCTGGCGGGCGAGCACACCTTGTTGCAGGACACCGTGCGCCGGCTCGGCGGGGTCGAGGGCCTCGAGGCGCCGGTCGTGGTCTGCAACGAAGCGCACCGCTTCATGGCGGCCGAGCAGCTCCGCGCCGCCGGTACGGAGCCGGCGGCCATCGTGCTGGAGCCGACGGAGCGCAACACCGCGCCCGCCATCGCCGCCGCGGCCCTCGAGGTCCTGGCCCGGCGCCGCGCGGACGACGAGGCGGACCCCGTGCTGCTGGTGCTGCCGGCGGACCACGTGATCCGGGACGGCGGGCGGCTCGCCGGCGCGCTCCGGGAAGCCATCCGGGAGGCCGCCGCCGGCAGGCTCGCGACCTTCGGGGTCGCGCCCACGCGCCCGGAGACCGGATACGGGTACATCGAGGCGGCCCCGCCGCCGCCCACCGGCGAAGACGGCGCCGCCCGCGCGGTGGCGCGCTTCGTCGAGAAGCCGGACGCCGCCACCGCCGCCGCCTTCATCGAAGCCGGCAACCACTACTGGAACAGCGGCATCTTCGCCTTCGGCGCCGGCCGCTACCTCGACGAGCTGGGCGCGCACGCGGCGCCCGTGCGCGGCGCCGTCGAGGAGGCCCACCGCAAGGCGGTGCGCGACCTCGACTTCCTGCGCCTCGACGCCGCCGCCTTCGCCCGCTCGCCCGCCGTCTCCATCGACCGCGCGGTCATGGAACGCACCTCGGACGCGGTGATGGTGCCGCTCGCCGCCGACTGGACCGACGTGGGCTCCTGGGGCGCCCTGGCGGCGCTCGCCGAACGCGACGAGGCCGGCAACGCGGCCGAGGGCGACGTGCTCCTGACGGACGTGCGCAACACCTACGTGCGCGCCCAGGACCGGATGGTGGCCGCGGCCGGGGTCGAGAACCTGGTGATCGTGGAGACCGCGGACGCGGTGCTGGTCGCCGACAAGGGCTCGGACCAGGCCGTGAGGGCGATCGTGGAACGGCTCCGGGGCGCGGAGCGCGAGGAGTACCGGAGCGCGCGCAAGGTCTACCGGCCCTGGGGCTTCTTCGACTCCGTGCACGAGCGCGACGGATTCAAGATCAAGCACATCGTCGTCCATCCGGGCCAGCGGCTGTCGCTGCAGATGCACCACCACCGCGCGGAGCACTGGGTCGTGGTGCGCGGCGACGCGCGGGTGACGCGGGGCGAGGAGCGCTTCACGCTCTCCGAGGGCGAGTCCACGTACATCCCACGGGGGGTCAAGCACCGGCTGGAGAACCCCGGGCCGGCGCCGCTCGAGATCGTCGAGGTGCAGTCCGGCCCCTATCTCGGCGAGGACGACATCGTGCGCTTCGAGGACGCCTACGGGCGCACCGAGGGGGGAGACGCCGAGGAGGAACGTGCCGAGGCGGCGCCCGCCGACGAGAAACGCGGCGGCGAGCGGGTGCGCTCCCAAGGGTAGACGCGCGGGACCGGTCCAAGCGGGCCGGACCGGGCCGGCGGCGCCCCGCGCCCCGTCCGGGCCCTCCGCCTGCAGCCCGGCTACGGAAGCGGCGCTCCGAGGCGCCGTCCGCGGGGGCGGCGCAGGACGACGGGACGGCCGAACACCTCGCGCAGCAAGAACAGCTCGCGCACCGCTTCCGGCTGCCGCAGCCGGGCGCGCAACCGCTGCGCACGGGCCGGAGCGCGGGCGCGGCCCGCCCCCGCCGCCGGAGGGGACGAAGCACGGCGCGCGCCGGCCGGACGCGCCGCGGAGCCGGGGTCCGAAGGGCCGCCGGCCGCCTCGCCGGCACGTGCGCCGGTGCGTGGAGCGCCCCCCTCTCCCCGCCCGCCCGTCGCGGACCGCCGGGGCGCACCGTCCTGCGCCGCCCCCGCGGACGGCGCCCCGGAGCGCCGCCTCCGTAGCCGGGCTGCAGGCGGAGGGCCCGGACGGGGCGCGGGGCGCCGCCGGCCCGGTCCGGCCCGCTTG
>CAZSPS010000084.1:0-2023 GCA_964608875.1 uncultured Ectothiorhodospiraceae bacterium | reverse complement strand
GTCCGTGAGCGCGGCGCGGCCCGCGCAGCCCGCGGGGGCGGGAGCGGAGGCGGTGGAGCTGCCGGAGCGCGCGTCGGCGGTGGTCGTCGGGGGCGGCGTGATCGGAGCGAGCGTCGCCTACCACCTGGCGAAGCTCGGCTGGAGCGACGTGCTGCTGCTCGAGCGCGGGCGCTTCGCGGGCGGCACCAGCTGGCACGCGGCGGGCCTCATCGGCACCGTGCGCCCCGACGAGAGCCTGGCGCGGCTCGCCGACTACTCGCGCCGGCTGCTGTTCGAGCTCGAAGAGGAGACCGGCCAGGCGACCGGCTTCCGGCAGGTGGGCAGCCTCGCCGTCGCGCACGCCGCGGACCGCTTCGAGGAGCTGAAGCGGCTCGCCTCGATGAACAACGGCTTCGGCGCCACCCGCGTGGAGCTGGTGACGGCGGAGGAGATCGGCGCGCTCTACCCGCCCATCGACACGGCCGGGCTGCTGGGCGGGACCTGGGTCGCGACCGACGGCATGGCGAGCCCGGTGGACGTGGTGGCGGCCTTCGTCCGGGGGGCGCGGGACCGGGGCGCGCGCTGCCTCGAGGGGGTGCGCGTCACCGCCGTCCACTGGGACGGGGCGCGCGTGTCCGGGGTCGGCACCGACGCCGGGGACGTGCGGGCGGAGTTCGTGGTGAACTGCGCGGGCCTTTGGGGGCGGGAGGTCGGGCGCATGGCGGGGGTCGGCGTGCCGCTCTACGCCTGCGAGCACTACTACGCCCACACCGAGAAGCTGCCCGAGCTGCCGCCGGACCTGCCGACCCTTCGCGACTACGACATCGGCGCGTACATCCGCGAAGACGCCGGCAGCCTCCTCGTGGGGGCGTTCGAGCCGCGCGCGCTCCCCGTCGCCGTGGCCGACCTGCCCGCCGACTTCTGCTTCGACGAGCTGCCGGGCCACGCCGAAGAGCAGCTCATGCCGATCCTGGAAGCCGCCGGGCGCCGGCTGCCGGTGCTGGAGCGGGCGGGGTGGCGGAGCTTCTTCTGCGGCCCCGAGAGCTTCACCCCCGACGACCGGTTCCACCTGGGCGAGGCGGCGGGCCTTCGCAACTTCTTCGTCGCCTGCGGCCTGAACTCGGTCGGCATCCAGTCCGCCGGCGGCATCGGCAAGGCGCTCGCGGAGTGGATGGAGCGCGGGCACGCGCCGCTCGACCTCGCGGGCAACGACCCGCGGCGGATGGCGCCGGTGCAGGGCACGCGGCGCTACCTGCGGGCGCGGGTGCGCGAGACCCTGGGCCTGCTCTACGCCCGGCACTACCCGTTCCGCCAGTACGAGACGGCGCGCGGGGTGCGCCATTCGCCGCTGCACGAGCGGCTGGCGGCGCGCGGCGCGTGCTTCGGCGAGGCGGCGGGCTGGGAGCGCCCCAACTGGTACGCCCCGCCGGGGGTCGAGCCGGTCTACGAGTACGGCTTCGGGCGGCAGAACTGGTTCGAGTACTCGGCGGCCGAGCACCGGGCGGCGCGCGAGGGGGTGGCCCTGTTCGACCAGTCGAGCTTCGCCAAGTTCCTGGTCGAAGGGCGCGACGCGGCGCGCGAGCTGCAACGCATCTGCACCGCCGACGTGGACGTGGAGCCGGGGCGCATCGTCTACACCCACTGGCTGAACGAGCGCGGCGGCATTGAGGCGGACCTGACCGTCACCCGCCTGGCCGAGCACCGCTTCTGGGTGGTGACCGGCGCCGCGTCGGCGGTGCGCGACCGGGACTGGCTGGAGCGGCACTTGAGCGACGGCGCGCACTGCGTGGTCGCGGACCTGACGGCGGCGTGGGCGGTGCTGGGGGTGATGGGGCCGGGCAGCGGGGCGGTGCTGGAGGCGGTGACGGGCGAGGACCTGTCGGCCGGGCGGTTCCCGTTCGGGGCGTCGCGGGAGATGGAGGCGGGGTGCGCGCTCGTGCGCGCCACCCGCGTCTCGTTCGTCGGCGAGCGGGGGTGGGAGCTCTACGTCCCCGCCGACCAGGCGCGCCACGTCTTCGATGCGGTGGTGGAGGCGGGCGGAGGG
>CAZSPS010000083.1:0-4364 GCA_964608875.1 uncultured Ectothiorhodospiraceae bacterium | reverse complement strand
GTCCTTGAACAGCATGAGGGTGGGGATCCCCCGGATGCCGTACTTGAGCGGCGTGGCCGGGTTCTCGTCGATGTTGAGTTTTGCGATCGTGACCCGACCGTCGTATTCTTGCGCAATCTCCTCGAGGATTGGCGCGATCATCTTGCAAGGTCCACACCATTCGGCCCAGTAATCCACCAGCACCGGTTGGTCGGACTCCAACACGTCCTTCTCGAAGGCCGCGTCCGACAGGTGGACGATCTTGTCGCTCATCCCAGGTTACTCCCACTCAGTCACGGGCGTCAGGCCCATTGGAAACAAATTGAACGACGATTGCAACCAGCCCCCTGAGGGCGCCGCCACCACCGCCACCGCCGGCGACTCCACCGGTCCCGCCGGCCCCGCCGGCACCTTCTCCGAGGCCCGCTTCGAACAGCTGGGGCTCGACCCCTCCCTGCTGGAGGGGGTGCGGGAGGCCGGGTTCGAGCACTGTACTCCGATCCAGGCGCAAGCGCTGCCGCTCGCCCTCGCCGGGCGCGACGTGGCGGGCCAGGCCCGCACCGGCACCGGCAAGACGGCGGCGTTCCTCATCGCCGCCATGAACCGCTTGCTGTCCTCCCCGGACCCGGGCGCGGGCGCCGCGGCGGCGGCCCGAGGCGGCGGCCCGGCCCGGCCGCGCGTCCTCATCGTCGCGCCCACCCGCGAGCTGGCCATCCAGATCTACAAGGACGCCGAGGTCCTCGGCCGCCACACCGGGCTGGTCTTCGGGGTGGTCTACGGCGGCACCGGCTACGACCAGCAGCGGCGCATGATCCAGCGCGGGCTCGACGTCCTCATCGGCACCCCCGGGCGCCTCCTCGACTACCACCGCCAGGGCCTCTACGACCTGCGCGCGGTGGAGGTGCTGGTGCTGGACGAGGCGGACCGCATGTTCGACCTCGGCTTCATCCGCGACATCCGCTACATCTGCCGCCGCCTGCGCCCCGCGCCCGAGCGCCTGAGCCTGCTGTTCTCCGCGACCCTCGCGCAGCGGGTGCTGGAGCTGGCCTACGAGCACATGCACGAGGCCACCCGCATCGACACGCGCCCGCCCGACCGGGTGGTGGTGGACGAGGTGACGCAGCGGCTCTTCCACGTGGGGCAGGAGGAGAAGGCGCCGCTGCTGCTCGGCCTGCTCGCGCGCCCCGAGGTCGAGCGGGCCATCGTGTTCGTCAACACCCGCCACATGGCGGACCGGCTGGGCGACCTGCTGGCCGGCAACGGCCACCAGGCGGCGGTGCTCTCGGGCGACGTGCCCCAGCGCCAGCGCCTGGCGTGGCTCGAACGCTTCCACGAGGGCAGCGTGTCGGTGCTGGTGGCGACGGACGTGGCGGCGCGCGGCCTGCACATCCCGGGGGTCACCCACGTCTTCAACTTCGACCTCCCGCAGGACCCCGAGGACTACGTGCACCGCATCGGGCGCACCGCGCGCGTGGGAGCGAAGGGAGAGGCGGTGAGCCTCGCCTGCGACCGCTACGTCTACTCCCTGATGGACATCGAGAAGCTGCTGGGCGCGCCGATCCCGGCCGAGCGGGTCGAGCCGTCGATGCTGGCCGAGCCGCTGCCGGCGGCCGTGCGGCCGAAGAGCCGGCGGCGCCCCGGGGGCGGACCCGGAGGGCGGCGGCGGCGCAACGGCGGCGGCGGTGGCGGAGGCGGCGGCAGCGGCGGCAGGCGGCGCTCGCGCTCCGAGCGCACGGCACCGCCCCCCGGCGGATGAGAAGGCTTCGCCGCCGGCGCTTTCCCCGGACGGGAGCGGCCGTCCTCTGCGCGGCGGCGGTGGCGGGCGCGGGCGCGCTCGGCGGCTGCGGGCAGTCGGGGCCGCTCCGCCTGCCCGAGAACGAGAAGGAGGCGTTCTCGGCGGCGCGGCACCCGGCGCCGGCCGTGTCCGTGTCCGCGGCGGCGGCGGCGCGCGCGGCGCGGGCGGCGGACGGGAGGCGCGGCGGCCCGGCGCGCGCATAGCGGGCGATGTCCGGCGCGTTCGAGTACCGCGGGGACTCGCTCTCGGTCGAAGGGGTGCGCCTCGCCGCCCTCGCCGAGCGCTTCGGCACGCCCCTCTACGTCTACTCGCGCGCCGCGCTCGAGACGGCGTGGCGCGCCTTCCACCGGGCCCTCGACGGCGCGCCGCGCCAGGTCTGCTTCGCGGTCAAGGCGAACTCGAACCTCGCGGTGCTCGACGTGCTGGCGCGGCTCGGCTCGGGGTTCGACATCGTGTCCGGGGGCGAGCTCGAACGGGTGCTCGCGGCCGGCGGCGACCCGGCGCGCGTGGTCTTCTCCGGGGTCGGCAAGTCGCAGGACGAGATGCGCGCGGGGCTCGAGGCGGGCATCCGCTCGTTCAACGTCGAGTCCGAGGCCGAGCTGGAGCGGCTCGCGGAAGTGGCCGCCGGCCTCGGGCGCAGCGCCCGCGTCGCGCTGCGGGTCAACCCGGACGTCGACCCCGGCACCCACCCCCACATCGCGACCGGCCTTCGCAGCAGCAAGTTCGGCGTGCCCATCGCCGAGGCGCGCGCGCTCTACGCGCGGGCGGCGCGGATGCCGGCGCTCGAGGTGTGCGGCGTCGCCTGCCACATCGGTTCGCAGATCACCTCCCTCGAGCCGTTCCGGGACGCGGTCGCGCGCGTGGCGGCGCTGGTGGACGAGCTGGCCCGGGACGGGATCGCCGTCGGCGAGCTCGACGCCGGGGGCGGGCTCGGCATCCGCTACCGCGACGAGACCCCGCCGTCCCCGGCCGAGTACGTGGCGGCGGTGCGGGCCGCCGCCGGCGGCCGCCCCCTCACCCTGTTCCTCGAGCCCGGCCGCGCCGTGTGCGCGAACGCGGGCGTGCTCCTCACCCGCGTCGAGTACGTCAAGCGAGGCGGCGACGCGCGCTTCGCCATCGTGGACGCGGCCATGAACGACTTCCTGCGCCCCGCCCTCTACGACGGCTGGTCGGACATCGTGCCCTGCGAGCGGCGCGCCGGCGGACGGGGGAGCGGCGCCAGCGACGGCGGCACCGCCGACGGCGACGGCGTCCCGTGGACGGTGGCGGGGCCGGTCTGCGAGTCCGGCGACTTCCTGGGGCGCGAGCGGGCGCTCGACGTGGCGCAGGGCGACCTGGTGGCGGTGTGCTCGGCCGGCGCCTACGGCTTCGCCATGAGCTCGAATTACAATGCGCGCCCCCGTGCGGCCGAGGTCATGGTGGACGGGGAGGAGGCGCACCTGGTGCGCCGCCGCGAGCGCGTGAGCGAGCTGTACGCGGGCGAGGCGCGCCTCCCCGCGCGGCGGGAGGTTCCGGCATGACGGACGCGACGAACGGCACGCCCGCGGGGCCGGCCCCCGGAGCGGCGGCAGCGGCGGCGGCCGAGGGAGCGGCGGCGGACGGAGGGGCAGCGAAGCCCGGCACGGGGCGCAAGGCGGTGGCGCTCATCTCCGGCGGGCTCGACTCGATGCTCGCCGCCAAGACCATCCTCGATCAGGGGGTGCACGTCGAGGGCATCAACTTCTTCACCGGCTTCTGCGTCGAGGGCCACACCCACGCCATCCGGCGGCGCGCGCACGGGCGCTCCGGCGCCACCCCGCGCAACAACGCGCTGTGGGTGGCCGAGCAGCTCGGCATCCGGCTCCATCTCATCGACGTGGTGGAGGACTACAAGCGGGTGGTCCTCAACCCGCGCCACGGCTACGGCGCGAACTTGAACCCGTGCCTCGACTGCAAGACCTTCATGGTGGGGCGCGCGCGCGCGTGGATGGAGGAGCGCGGCTTCGACTTCATCGTCACCGGCGAGGTCATCGGGCAGCGCCCGAAGTCGCAGCGCCGCGACACCATGCCGGTGGTGGCGCGCGAGTCGGGGGCGGACGACCGGCTGCTGCGCCCGCTCTGCGCCCTGCGCCTGCCCCCGACCCTGCCGGAGCGCGAGGGCTGGGTGGAGCGCGAGCGGCTGCACGACTTCACCGGGCGCTCGCGCAAGCCGCAGATGGCGCTCGCGGCCGACTTCGGCATCGAGGACTACGCCCAGCCGGCGGGCGGGTGCTGCTTCCTCACCGACCGGCAGTACTCGAGCAAGCTCGCCGACCTGTGGGCGAGCCGGGGCGAGCGCGACTACGAGCTGGACGACATCATGCTGCTCAAGGTGGGGCGGCACCTGCGCCCGCGCCCGCACTTCAAGCTCATCGTGGGGCGCGAGGCGGGCGAGAACAACTTCCTCCAGGGGTACTGCGGGCAGTTCGTGCACCTGCGCACGGTGAGCCATCCGGGGCCGCTGGCGCTGGTGGACGGCGACCCGAGCGAGGCGGACCTCGAGCTCGCCGCGCGCCTCACGGCCCGCTTCAGCCAGGGGCGCGAGGCGGAGCGGGTGGAGGTGGAGGTGGCG
>CAZSPS010000082.1:0-6382 GCA_964608875.1 uncultured Ectothiorhodospiraceae bacterium | reverse complement strand
GGGGTGGCCGTCCGGTCCATCGGACCCGGCGACGTAGTGCCAGGCCCATCTCGCTCCGAGGTCGGCCCAGTCGTCGGTGCGGTAGGACCAGCGGTCGCAGGTGCAGTGGCCGTTGAAGGGCTCGTCGCCCTCCAGCAGGGTCATGACCAGCGTGTGCGCGCTCCAGGTCGGGAGCGCGTCGCGTTCGGTGGTGGCCGTCATGTTCGGTTCTCCTTCGTGGTGTTGCCATTGGGGGTGGAACGAGAGCGGGGCCGCCCCCGTGGAGGGAGCGGCCCCGTTGTGCGCCCGCGATGTGGCGGGCGGCGTCTGCGTGCCGTGGGCGCTAGAAGACCTCGGCGGCCTCGGTCTCGGCCCCGGCGGCCTGCTGGCCCTTGCCGTTGCCGTTAGAGCGGCCGTTGCCGCCATTGCCGTTCGAGTCCAGGAAGATGCACTCCTGTGCGTGCACCTCGGTGCGGTAGACGCGCTCGCCGTCCTCGCGCTGGTAGCTGTTTTGCGCAAGCGTGCCGGAGAGGAACACCCTGTTCCCCTTCTGCACGTACTCGGCGACGGCCTCGGCGAGCTTCCCGAAGCAGACCACCGAATGCCAGTCGGCCTCGGTCTCGCCGTTCTGGCGGCGGCGGTCGGTGGCCAGCCGCAGCTGGCAGACGGCTGTGCCGTTCTGCGAGTACCTGAGCTCCGGCTCAGTGCCGACCCGGCCCAGCAGCTCGACGCGGTTCATGGTGCGTGACATGTTTCAGTTCTCCTTCTTGGTGTGGTGTCTGGTGTCACTTGTGGGGGTAGCGGTGCGACCGCCACCCGGGCGTAGACGACGGCGGGGCCGCCCCGGAGGACGGCCCCGTTCGCGCTCCCGCTGGGGAGCGTCTCTGCAGTTCGTGGTGGTTCAGGCACCTGCGATCGGCACCTCCTCTCGTTCCTTCGTTGCCTGCGGGCCGGTCAGGCGGCCTGCGGCGTCTCGGTCAGGCCGTCCTCCCGCAGCTTGCGGGCGGCTGCCTCGACGAGCGGGGTGAGGGTGGCGGCGGGCAGCTCGTCGAGGTCGCGGCCGGTGCGCTCGCGCACGGCGGACCGGACCTTCGCCTCGTCGAAGCCGCGCCGCGCGCTCAGGTCGATGAGCGTCGTGCGCAGCGACGGCGCGAGGTCGCCCGCCGCGCTGTCGCCGTAGAGCGAGTTGCCGAACTGTGCGCCATAACTGCGCAGCGCCCGCTTGAGGGCATCCGTCACGCTGCCCTTGAACGCCGTCTCGTGGCCCTCGACGGTGTCGTCGGCGACGGCCTGGAAGCCGGTGTCGGTGCGCGGCTGCGAGCCGGGGACGGTGACCCGCACGGTGGCGGCGTATGCCTTCCAGGGCTTCGCCTCGCCCGTCACCTGGTCGACGCTCTCGCCCTCGCACAGTTCGACGGGGCCGACGAGCTCGTAGCCCCACCCGCCGAACCCGAGAAAGCGGTTGGCCTGCTCGATGACCGTGTGGCCCTCGAGGTAGGCGAAGCTGCGTCCCCTGCGCCCCTTGCGGTGCGAGACGAGGCCCTTGTCGAGGGGCTCGCCGAGCTTCTGCGTGACCGCCGGCGGGAGGCTCTCCCACATCAGGTCGGGCTCCCGGATCGGCTCGGGGTGCGCGCCGTTGGCGCTTGCGCCGTTGCGGCGACCGTTGAGGGTGGTGGTCTCTGTCATGTGTCTCTCCTTGGTGTGCATGGACTCGGTGGATGCGGGCCTCCCGGCGAGAGGCCCGTGAGCGGGGCGGAGCCCCGTCGGTCGTTGGTCATCGCGCCTCCTCTCGGTCGGTGCCTGCCGGGTGGGATGGGTGGATCAGCGAGCGGCGCGGGCCGCCCGTTCGAGCAGGCGCAGGAAGACCTCGCGCCCGTGGGGATGCGTGGCCAGCTCGGCCACGTCGCCGACGCCCTCGGGCAGCGTCACGGCGGCGGCGCGGCGACCCAGCAGGGAGCCGAGCGCCGCCTCGGCCTCACGCCCGGCGGCGTCCTGGTCGAAGGCGAGGAAGACGCGGGGGCAGCCGCTGAGGGCGGCACCCACGCGCTCCATGCCCTGCGTCCCGAGGGCGGCGCAGGCGGGCACGCCCCACTCGCTCAGCAGGAGCCAGTCGAACACGCCCTCGGTCAGGACCGTCCACGGCGGTGTGGGACCGAGCCGCCCCAGCCCGAGCACGGGCCTGGGTCCGGGCGGTGCCTGGAAGCGCGGCGAGCGCTCGGGGTCGATGGCGCGCCCCGCCAGCCAGCGGACGCGACCGCCCGCGATCTCGGGGACGGTCACCATCCCGGCGAAGCGCTCGCCGCGCTCGGTGATCAGCCCGCTCTCGCGGACCCGCGCGTCGGCGAAGCCGGCGGACGCGAGCGCCGCGCGCAGCCCTTGCCCCGGCGCGAAGCCGAGCCCGAGCCGAGCCGCCGTTACCGGGCCGATTCCCCGTGAGGCGAGGTAGTCCCGCGCCTCGCGGCTGCGCCGCAGTTCTCCCGCGTAGTAGCGCGCTGCCGCCGTCAGCAGCGCCGGGTCGTGCGGCGCGACCGCCGGGCGGTTGCGCCGCTCACGGGTGGTTTGGCGCACGGGAGCGGTCGTGGGCGGAGAGCTGTCGAGCCTGCGGATCGCCTCCGGCAGGCTCAGCCCCTCGGCGCGCTGGAGGAAGTCCAGCGCGTCGCCGCCCTCACCGCAGCCGAAGCAGTACCACCTGTCCGTGTCGGCGTAGACCGTGAAGGAGCCCTCGGCCTCTTCGTGGAACGGACAGACGCCCTGGCGGACGCGGCCCCGGCCGCGCAGCCTGACGCCCGCCGCCTCCACCACGTCGCCCAGCGGGTGGCGCTCCTTGAGCTCCGCGATGTCCACGGGCGCGTATCCGGCGGTCACCGCGAGCCGCCCTTCGTGAGCGGCCTGAGCCCGCGCAGGCTGCGCCTTGAGACGAGCTTGCCCGGCTCCCAGCGCATCCCCAGCACCGCGAGGACTTCGAGCGCCCCGCCGGGGTGCGGCGCGAGCATGGCGGCCCGGCCCGTTCCGGGGCTGTACACGACCGCGCCCTCGCGGCCCGAGAATCGACGCCGGGCTACGTCGAGCCACTCACCGTAGGCCCACCGGGCCTCGCGCTCCGTGGCCTGCCCGACGTCCGTGCCAGCGAGGACCGCCAGCGCGCCGTCGAGGTCGCCCTGCTGCCGCAGCCCCCGCGCCTCGTGGACGCTGCGCGTGATCGTCTGAACTGGCCCCGGTGCCGCTCCGAGGAGCGCCTCGAACACCCGGTCCACCAGCTCTTCGAGGCTGCGTCCGGGGCGGTCTCCCGCCGCCGTCGCGCCCGTGTCGCTGATCGTCGTCGTTGCCATTGTCATTGCCGTCCTCCTCGTGGTGTTGACGCTGGTCGTCGGTGTCCGCTTGCGTGGATACGAAGCGGGCCGCCCCCGGAGGGACGGCCCGCTGGCTGGGTCGATGCGGCGAGCCAGAACCGGCCCGCCGGTCAGCTGAAGGCCCTCCTCGCCCTGCCGGGGAGCCCCGCGAGGAGCGCCCCCACGACGGCGAAGCCGGCGGCGTTCGCGGCGGCCGTCTCGACGCCGTGGCCGAGCAGCAGCGGCGCCGCCAGCAGCAGCGCGCCTCCCGCCACGAGCGCGAGCCTGCGTCCCGGCCACCGCCTGCGCGTAACCTCGGCGGCGGCCTCCGCCACCGGCTCGAAGGCCGTCCAGATCGGCAGGCCGATGACGCCCTCGATAGCGGTCACGATGTGGCCGCGCGTGCAGCCGCCGGTGTGGCAGCGCACGTCGATGCCGTCGCCGTCGGGCCGCTGCCGGAACGCGAGCCCCTCGGGCTCGTCGCCGCCGTGGCAGATGGCCGTCGCCGTCCGGAACCAACCCCGCTCGAAGCTCACTTCGTGTGGGACGAGGCTTGCTATGCGACCCGCGCTCGGTCCCGTGTACCGCTGCGTGCCGGCTCGTATCTCCATCGCGTCTCCCTGTGCTGCGTGCATTCCTTGCACTCCTTCCGTGGGCGTGCTCGTTGCTGGCGACCCGCGCCGGCATCCTGGGAGCGGGTCATGGCTGGGTGGACTGTCTGTCACTGGACGCACTCCGCCCACGGTCGGATGCCGGGACCGGGGAAACGGGGTAGCTGGGCCGCGCGCACACGAAGCCGCCAGCCTGCGACGCACTCGCGGACCGGCTCGGTGCAAGGGCGGCGGGCGTGGGGAACCGGGCGAGTGCGGGACGCACTTCACCCAAGGACTCCGGGGCCGGGCGCTGGACGCGCTCGCCACGCGGATTCCCGGCGTTCGAGACGGCCTCCGGGGAGCAAAGCTCGACCCTTTGGTCGCCTCCCGCCGCGGGAAGCGGTTCTCCCTCACTGGCCGGCCGTCGGGAGAGCAGGGCTCGATCCGTCGGGTCGTCCGGGTCCGGGATGGACCCTCCGGGTTCTACGGCTGAAACCCGGCGAAGCCAGAAATCCATTCGAGTGTCACAGACCGCGCACGCGGATGGAAGGGGGTTTCGGCCTCGGGAGCGAAAGTGTTCACTCCCGGCCGCGCTGGCCGGCGGGCCGCGACCGCCGCCGCCGTATCCCGAGGGTGAGGAAGCGCCAGGCCAGCGCCCGGCGGCGCTCGGCGCGCGCGTAGCCCAGCCACTGCTCACGGCGTCGCAGCTCGTCACGGCGCTGGAAGCGGTCCCAGGGGTAGCTGTCCGGCGGCAGCGTCAGCTCATGCTCGCCGATGAGCGCGATCTCCAGCTCGCACATCCGCACCCAGTCCGTGGCCTGCTCGACGCGGCTCCTGCGCTCGTCGAGGTGGCCGGCGCGCACCAGCCGCCACTCGACGACGAGGGGCGCGGCCCTGCCGTAGACGAGCTCCTCGCCCTCCTCCGCCTCCAGCGTCACGAGCTCGGGAAACGGACGCCGGAGCATCGCCGCCGTCCTGCGTCCGATGACCGGCTGCTCCACGCCCGGCACGGGCGGGGTCGCTCGCATCGGGGGGCCGGCGTCGGGTACGGCCCGCTCCGGCTCGTCGTCTCTCGCCGCCTCGACCGGCGCCGGCCCGTTGTCTGTCGTTGTCTCGACCGGCGCTGGCTGCTCCCGTGCCTCGTGCAGCTCCGGCGTGAGCGCCGCCACCTGTTCCTCGAGCGCCCGCACGCGCGCCTGCGCCGCCTCGTGCGCGGCGGCGAGGCGGCGCAGTTCGAGGACATGACTCATTCGCTCGGTCAGCCGGCCCGAGGCCAGCGTGCGCTGGAGCGTGCGCTCGCTTACGCCGAGCAGGTCCGCGGCTTCCGGCTGACCCTCGGTGCGGATCAGCTCCCGGAGCAGCTCGATCAGCTGCGCGTCACCGTCATTCGCGGCTTCTTCGGCGGCCGGTTCGGACTCATTCACGCCATGTATCCCGCCGCGACAGTCTGTCGCCAGGCCGGAACAGGGCCTAAACCAGGAATCTCTCGGGGCACCGCCTGTAGGGGCGTTTTCCGCTGGTCTGGCCCTGTTTTCAGGGACGAGCGACAGGCTGTCACCCACGTCTTTCCCTGTACGGCCCGCTGACATTGAAACGGCCCCGCACGGGGAAAAGCACCCCCTTGTAGGGGGTTGCGCGCGCGCAACCCCTTCCGGGGGACTGTGTTCCGCCGCCGCGCTGCCCACACTCGATCGCCGTCACTACCACCGACCACGAGGAGGATACGGTGCGACGGCAATCAGCAACGACATCCGGTAGAGGCATGCGCTGGCGGGCGCTCGCGGCGGCGCTGCTGCTGGCGGCGCTGGCGGCCGTGCCCTCGAGCGGCACGGCGCTCGCCCAGGAGCCGCCGCCCGACCCCCTCTCCCCGATCGTGCTCGTCAACGAGGACGACGAGGACCTGGTGGAGCGCAAGGAGGACGGGCGCTTCATCGCGAGGCCCGTCTTCGACCGCGAGTTGCCGATCGTCTACTTCGGCGCGCGCGACGGCGACACGGGCGAGTGGCTCGTGCCGATGTTCCGGCTGCGCGGCGGCGAGACCGAGCGCCGCGACGGCTGGGAGTACGCCTTCGAGTACCCCTTCGAGGATTCCCAGACGCCCCTCGACCCCGAGCGCCCCTACCTGCTCGTGATCATCGCCAAGAGCTGGGCGGAGGTGAACGGCGCCTTCTACGCGGTGATCCCGCCGCACCAGCCCGGCGGCCTCTGGAACAGGGTGCTGCGCGCGCTCGACCCGCCGCGCTGGGGCAAGGCGATCGCGAGCTGGGTGATCGAGGGCGCGCACGGCACGCTCTGCGGCGTCGTCGAGCGCGCCTCTGGGGCAGAGGCGGAGACCTGCGAGGTCTCCCCGTGAGCGACATCTTCACGGGCACGCCCGCCGGCCTCACCTACGACCACGAGATCGTCCGGCAGGCGTGGATGGCCGTCTGGGTCGTCACCTCCGGGCTGCTCGTCGTGATCGTCGGCTGGATGGGGCTGAGC
>CAZSPS010000081.1:0-2390 GCA_964608875.1 uncultured Ectothiorhodospiraceae bacterium | reverse complement strand
CGGTCCTCGTGACGGGGGCGGGGGGCGGCATCGGGCGCGCCATCGCGCTCGCGTTCGCGGGGATGGGCGCGCGGGTCGCCGCCGCCGACATCGACGCCGAGGCGGCGGCGGCCACCGCCGAGGCGGCGCGCGCCGCGGGCGGCAGCGGCGGCGGGGCGGCGCTGGCGCTCACTGCGGACGTGGGCGACGTCGGCGAGATCGACCGCATGGTCGGCGCCGCCGTGGCGGAGCTCGGCCACCTCGACGTGATGGTCAATAACGCCGGGGTGACGCGCAGCGCCCACGTCATGGACATCACCGAGCAGGACTGGGACCGGATGCACCGGATCAACGCCAAGGGGGTGTTCTTCTGCCTGCAGCGCGCCGCGCGCGAGATGATCCCGCGGCGCCGCGGGCGCATCGTCAACATCGCCTCGATCGCGGGCCGCGGCTTCGCCGGGACCTCCAACGCCGCCTACGCCGCGAGCAAGGGCGCGGTCATCAGCCTCACCAAGACGGCCGCGCAGCAGCTCGCCCCCCACGACATCAACGTCAACGCGATCTGCCCGGGGGTGACGATCACGGAGATGGTCGATGGGGCCGACGGCCTCTTCGCCCAGCGCGCGGAGAGGAGCGGGATGTCCGTGGAGGAGGCGCGGGCGGCGGCGGTCGAGGGGATCCCGCTCGGCCGCGCGAACGAGCCGGAGGACGTGGCGGCGATGGCGGTGTTCCTCGCCTCGCCCGGCGCCCGCAACATCACCGGCCAGTGCTACAACGTGGACGGCGGCCTCGTCACGAGCTGACCGGCCGCGAAAAGCCTCAGAAGGCGACGCGGCAGCCGCCGCCCGGGGCGCTCTCGATGCGCACCGCGGTCGGCGGCGCGAAGTGCGTGCCGAGCACCCGCGTGCCGGTGTCCGCGTAGCGCTCCACGAACTCCCGGCGGGTGCGGGCGGCCATCTCCGGGTCCCAGCACACCCGCGACGCCCAGCCGGGCTCGGCGACCTGGAACGGGTGGTGCATGAGGTCGCCCGTGATGACCGCGTTCCCGTCCCCGAGCAGCACGCTGCAGTGCCCCGGCGTGTGGCCGGGGGTGAGGCACAGCCGCACCCCGTCCTCGATCACGTGGCCGCTCTCCACCATCTCGGCCAGGCCCGCGTCCACCACGGGCAGGAGGCTGTCCTTCACCACCTCGGCCTGGTGCTCCTCCTCCGTCTCCTTCCAGTGCTCCCACTCGGCGCGGTGGAACAGGTACCTGGCGTTGGGGAAGGTGGGCACGAAGCGCCCGTTCTCGAGCCGGGTGTTCCAGCCGACGTGGTCCACGTGCATGTGGGTGCAGAAGACGTAGTCCACCTCCTCCGGCACCACCCCGGCCGCCGCCAGGCGCTGCGGGTAGTCGCTGCGCATGTGGTCCCACAGCGGCACGCTGCGCTTGCGGTCGTTGCCGACGCAGGTATCGACGACGATGGTGTGGTGCGGGGTGCGCACGACGAAGGTGTGGATGCTGAGCCGCCACTTGAGGTCCTCGGTCGAGAAGTGCGGCACCAGCCAGTCCCGGTACGGCTCGAACGCCTCGTCCGGGAGCCCGGCGTAGAGGTAGCGCGGGCTCACCGTCCAGATCATCTCCTCGACCCGCACCACCTCGATGCCGCCGCCGAGCCGCACCGGTTCCATCTGCCGCATCGGATTCGGACCCCGTTCCGCTCAGACCGCTTCCGCTCAGACCACTTCCACGTCGATCTCGCCGACCCCCTCCACCCGCCCGTGCAGCCGGTCGCCGCGCGCCACCGGCCCGACCCCGGCCGGGGTGCCGGTGAACACGAGGTCGCCGCCCGCGAGGGTGAAGAGCCCGGAGAGGTACGAGACGATCTCCGGGACCTTCCAGATGAGCTGGTCGAGGTCCCCGCTCTGGCGCGGCTCGCCGTTGACTTCGAGCGTGACGGCGCCCCGCTGCGGGTGGCCGGCGGCGGCGGCGGGCACGACGGCGGAGCACGGCGCCGCGTGCTCGAACGCCTTCCCCACCTCCCAGGGCCGCCCCGCCTTCTTGGCCACGGCCTGCAGGTCGCGGCGGGTCATGTCGATCCCGACCGCGTAGCCGTAGACGTGCGAGAGCGCGTCCTCGACCGCGATGTCCGCGCCTCCGCTCGCGAGCGCCACCACCAGCTCGATCTCGTGGTGCACGTCGCCCGACGCCGCCGGGTACGGGAAGCGGCCGCCGCCGGGGAGCAGCCCGTCGGGGTTCTTCTGGAAGAAGAAGGGGTCCTCGCGGTCCGGGTCGTGGCCCATCTCGATGGTGTGGGCGGCGTAGTTCCTGCCCACGCAGTACACCCGGCGCACCGGGAAGCGCTCCGCCGCGCCGACCACGGGGAGGGACGGCGCGGCGGAGCGCTTCCCGGTGCGCCGGGTGTACTGCG
>CAZSPS010000080.1:0-1754 GCA_964608875.1 uncultured Ectothiorhodospiraceae bacterium | reverse complement strand
GAAGGCCCGCGAGTGCCGGGAGTTCCTCGAGCGGCTCGACGCCGACGGGACCGTGGTGCTGCCGGACAAGCGCCGGGGCCGCGCCACCGGTTCGGTCACCCGCGTGCCGCGGACCGCCGCCGGAGAGCCGGGGCGTCCGCTTGGCGGCACCGTGCGCGACGTCGGGCCGCTTCGGGTCGAGCTGGTGCGTGAGCCCGCCGAGCGCCTGCTGTTCCGCGAGCTGGTGGGACGCTACCACTATTTGGGGCACACGGTCCCCTTCGGCGCCCACCTGCGCTATCTGGTGTTCGCGTCGCGGCCGGCCCGCGCGGTGGTCGGCTGCCTGCAGTTCTCGAGCCCGGCCTGGCGCATGGCGGCGCGGGACCGCTGGGTCGGCTGGGACGATCGGACACGGGCGCGGAATCTGCAGCACGTGGTCAACAACAGCCGCTTCCTGTTGCTGCCGTGGGTCACGGTGAGCAACCTGGCCAGCGCGGTGCTGTCGCGCGGCCTCGAGCAGATGGTGGCGGACTGGCCGCGCCGCTACCGCCTCGAGCCGTGGCTGGTGGAGACGCTCGTGGACCCGCGCCGCCACCACGGCGGTTGTTATCGCGCCGCCAACTGGGTCGCGTTGGGCGCGACCACCGGTCGCGGGCGCATGGACCGGCTCTGCCGCCGTGTCGGTGAAGCGCCCAAGACGGTTCTCGCTTATCCTGTGGTCCGGGATGCGAGGCGGCGGCTGCGGGAGAGTTGAGCCATGCAAGTTGCCACCTGCGCCGCTCCATCCACCCCGGTGTATGCGGAGGCGAAGACCACCTTCGCGGAAACCATAACCTACCTCTCGTCGCGCGAGGCGCAGCAGATGAGTGAAAGCGACCTGGAGCGGGAGCTGCACCGGCGTGGTCAGGAGCTGATACGCCAGCTCTTGCAAGGGCACCTCGACCAACGCGGCCCGGGGGAAGCGGCCGGCCCGGTTGCAGGGGCCGACGGTGTCGAGCGCCCGGAGCGGCGCGTGCACGAACGGCGCCTGGAGACGACCTTCGGCACGGTGGATGTCGAGCGGGTGGGCTACGGGGCGCGGGGTCACGAGAGTCTGCATCCGCTCGATGCGTCTTTGAATCTGCCGCCGGAGCGTTACTCGCTCGAGGTGCGCCGTCGGGTGGCCGAAGCGGCCGCCTCGCGGTCCTATGACGAAGCGCTGTTCGACCTGTCTCGCCATACCGGAGCCCAGGTTCCCAAGCGTCAGGCGGAACAGTTGGTGGCTCGCGCGGCCGAGGACTTCGATGCCTTCTACGAGGCGCGCCGCGCGGCCGAGGGTGAGCCGCCTCCCGAAGGGTCGGTTGTCGTGCTCACCTTCGACGGCAAGGGCGTGGTGCTGCATCGCGACGATCTGCGGGAGGCGACGCGGCGGGCGGCCGAGCAGCGCCGGCAGCACCGTGAGCCGCTCTCCCCGTTCAAGCGCCTGCAGCCGGGCGAGAAGAAGCACGCCAAGCGCATGGCGACGGTGGCCGCCGTCTACACGACGACGCCGTTCGTGCGCAGCCCCGAGGAGTTCCTGCGGAGCCTGATGCCCCGACAGCCGGGCGCGAAGCCCCCGCCGGTGCGGCCCCGCCCGCAGGCCAAGCGGGTCTGGGCGAGCCTGGAACGCGAGCCCTGGGAGGTAATCGCCGAGGCGACGCTGGAAGCCGAGCGCGCCGACCCCGAGCACGTCAAGCACTGGGTGGTGCTCGTCGACGGCGCCGAGACGCAGCTCAACCTCGTCGAAGCGGGCGCCG
>CAZSPS010000079.1:0-1866 GCA_964608875.1 uncultured Ectothiorhodospiraceae bacterium | reverse complement strand
CCTCCCAGGACACGTGGATGACCGGGCGGGACTCCCGGCCCCAGCCCCGGTCGTGCGGGCGGTACCCCCCGCAGCCGCCGCCGGCGACGCACGCGTCCCATTCGGCGAACGTCACCTCGTACGCCCCCACGGCGAACGGGTGCGCGATCTCCACCCGGTGCGCCGGACCTTCGTCGACGCGCCGCCATCCCTCCGACTCCGGCGAGCCCATGGTGAAGCTGCCCGCCGGCACCACCACCATCTCCGGACACTCTTCGCAGTCCCGGAACACCGGGCCGTCCCCGGCCGGGGTCATGGCCGCGAGAGCGGCTTGCGCCGCCGCCAGCGACACGGCCAGAGCCGCCGCCATCGCCATCGAACGCTTCATCAAGACCTCCTCCTCAAACGAATGCTCACCGGGCATAAAGGGGAGAGGGGGCCAGCGTGCGCACGATGCGGAAGCCGGCCCTCTCGTCCCGGCCGCCGGCGCGGAACCTGCCGCGGACCGCGGAACGCAGGTTCCTCTTGAAGTTGTACCAGGAACCGCCGCGCAACACGTGCAGGCCGCAGTCCCCGGACTCCCACGCGCTTCCGTCCGCCGGCGCGCCCGCATAGCTCGCGTTCCAGCAGTCTTCCACCCATTCCCACACGTTGCCGTGCACGTCGTACAACCCGAACGGGTTGGCCCGGAAGCTCCCTGCCGGGGCCGTGCTCTCGTCGTCCCAGCGGCTCCCGCAGTCGTCGCAGTTGGCGACGATCTCCTTTCCCGTCGCCTTCACGATGTAGTCTCCGAAGTGGTAACGGGTGTCCGTTCCCGCCCGCGCCGCGTACTCCCACTCCGCCTCGCTCGGCAACCGGTACTCCCGGCCCGTCTTCTCCGACAGCCACCGCACGTACGATTGCGCATCCTCCCAGGACACGTTCACGACCGGGCGCGAACCGCGGCCCCAGCCCTCGTCGGGCGGGCGGTACCCTGCGCAGCCGCCGTCGGCGACGCACGCGTCCCACTCGGCGAACGTCACCTCGTACGCCCCCATCGCAAACGAGCGCGCGAGCTCCACCCGATGCAGCGGACCCTCGTTGCCGTACCGCCCCCTCTCGGAGTCCGGCGAACCCATCACGAAGCCCCCCGCCGGCACCACCACCATGTCCGGGCACTCTTCGCAGTCCCGGAACGTCGGAACGCCCGCCGCGTTCAGCGTGCGGGCGATACGGAAGCCGGTGACGACATGCCTTCGCTTGTCGGCGTCGATGCGGATGCGGCGGTCCACCCGCAGCAACCCCGGAGGAGAGCGCCAGGCGCCCCCGCGCAACACGCGCTGGCTACAGTCCCCGGACGCCCACGCGCTCCCGTCCGCCGGCGCGCCCACGTACCTGCGGTTCCAACAGTCCTCCGTCCACTCCCACACGTTGCCGTGCACGTCGTGCAGACCGAACCCGTTCGCCTCGAAGCTCCCCGCCGGCGCCGTGCGCTCGCCATCCCAGCGGCTGCCGCAGTGCTTGCAGTTGGCGCGGTTGCGGCCGACCTCGCCGCCCCAGTGGTAGCGCGTCTCCGTCCCCGCGCGCGCCGCGTACTCCCACTCCGACTCGCTCGGCAGCCGGTACCGCCGGCCCGTCTTGCGCGACAGCCAATGCACGTACGACTGCGCATCCTCCCAGGACACGTTCACGACCGGGCGCGAATCACGGCCCCAACCCTCGTCGGGCGGGCGATACCCTGCGCAGCCGCCGCCCGCTACGCACGCGTCCCACTCGGCGAACGTCACCTCGTGCACACCCAACGCAAACGGACGCGCGATCTCGACTCGATGCGCCGGACCCGAGTTGCCGCGCCGCGCCTCCTCCGGGTCCGGCGAGCCCATCGTGAAGCTCCCCGCCGGAACCACC
>CAZSPS010000078.1:0-4915 GCA_964608875.1 uncultured Ectothiorhodospiraceae bacterium | reverse complement strand
CGCCACCCCCGTGGTCGCGACCCCCACGTCGGCGCCGAGCCGCCGCGCGGCCCCCGCCGCCATCGCCTGCGCCGCCTGCGCCGACACCACGGGGCCGCGCGGCACGCCGAGCAGGTCGAACTTGGCCTCGCTCGCGTAGGCCACCACGCTCCCCCGGAACACTCCGCTCGCCCCCGGCACGGCGGTGAGGCGCATCGCCGCCATGCCCCCGGTCACCGACTCCGCCGTGGCGATCGTGAGGCCGCGCTCGGCGAGCAGCCCGATGACCGCGCTCTCCATCGTCTCCTCGTCCACCCCGAACACGAGGTCGCCGAGGATGCGCCGCAGGTGCGCCTCCTCCTCGTCGAGCACGCGCGCCACCGCCGCCTCGTCCGCGGCCTTGGCCGTGAGCCGCACCTTCAGCCCCTCGATGCCGCTCGCGAGGAAGGCGATGGTGGCCCGCCCGCTCTCCTCGAGCGCGTCGGCGCGCTCGGCCACCAGCTCCCCCAGGCGCGCCTCCGACGTGCCCCAGGTGCGAAGGGTGCGGCTGCGGATGACCGCCGGCGCCCCGGCGCGCCGGCGGAGGTCCGGCAGCACCGTGCCCTCGAGCATGACGCGCATCTCGTAGGGCACCCCCGGCACCGCGTACAGCACCCGGTCCCCCACCGGGCACACCAGGCCCGGCGCGGTGCCCGGCATCTCGGGGATGCGGCTCGCCCCCGCCGGCACGTCCGCCTGGCGGAGGTTGCTGGGCGGCATCTCGCGCCCGCGCGCCCGGAAGTAGCCCTCGAGCCGCTCGACCACGGCCTCGTCGCGCACCAGCTCGACCCCCATCACCTCGGCGATCGCCTCGCGCGTGATGTCGTCGCGGGTCGGGCCGAGCCCCCCGCACAGGATCACCGCGTCGGAGCGCCCGAGGGCGAGGCGGATCGCGCCCACCATGCGCTCGAGGTTGTCCCCGACCTTGGTCTGGAAGTGGCTGTCGATACCGGCCATGGCGAGCCGTTCGCCCATCCAGGAAGAGTTGGTGTCCACGATCTGGCCGAGCAGCAGCTCGGTGCCGACCGCAACGATCTCGCAACGCACGCCCCGCCGACCTCCCATCCAGGTCTTCGCCGGGGGCTATCTTACCCGCGCCCGAGGCGGGCGGGCGCGGCCGATCCGTAATACACTGCGGGCATGCCTTCGTGCGAGGAAGCGGCCCCCCTGCCGTGAGCCGGAACGCGCCGAAGATCGGGCCGGGCTCGCCCGCGCGCTTCATCAACCGCGAGCTGTCCTGGCTGGCGTTCAACGAACGGGTCCTCGAAGAGGCCTGGAACCCGCGCGTGCCGCTGCTCGAGCGGCTGCGCTTCCTCGCCATCTCCGCCGGCAACCTCAACGAGTTCTACATGGTGCGGGTGGCCGGGCTGAAGGGCCAGGTGGAGGCCGGGGTCGGCAACCCAAGCCAGGACGGCATGACCCCCGCAGAGCAGCTGGCGGCCATCGCCGGGCGCGCGGGCGCGCTCATGGACGAGCAGCAGCGGTGCTGGGAGACGCTGCGCGCGGAGTTGCGCGCGGCCGGCCTCCTGGTGCTCGACGGGCCGGAGCTGGGGGCCGCGGACCGCGCCTGGCTCGAACGCCACTTCATGAGCGAGATCTTCCCCGTCCTCTCCCCCATCTCCAGCGACCCCTCGCACCCCTTCCCCTTCATCCCCAACCTCGGCTTCAGCCTCGTGGTGCGCTTCGCGCGCGGACCCGGCGGGGGCCCCGAAGAGCCCACGATGGGGCTCGTCCCCATCCCCCAGGGCATCCCCCGGTTCGTGCGCCTGCGCGGGCGCCGCGAGCGCTTCGTGCCCCTGGAGCAGGTCATCGAGGCCCATCTCGGCCGCCTCTTCCCGGGGTTCGAGATCCAGGACTCGAGCGTGTGCCGCATCCTGCGCGACAGCGACATCGAGATCGAGGAAGAGGCCGAGGACCTGGTGCGCGAGTTCGAGCGGGTGCTGCGCGAGCGCCGCCGGGGGGCGGTCATCCGGCTCACGGTGGACCGCAAGATGCCCGACGACCTGAAGTCCTTCCTCGCGAGCAAGCTCGGGGTGGACACCCAGGACATCGTGGCCACCGACCGGCTGCTCGGCCTCGCCGACACCGCGCAGCTGGTGCTCGACTCCCGCCCCGACCTGCTGTTCCCCCCCTTCACCCCGCGCCCGGCCGAGCGGGTGCGGCGCGTGGACGGCGACTGCTTCGCCGCCGTGCGCCGCAAGGACTTCATCGTCCACCACCCCTACGAGGAGTTCGACGTGGTGGTGGAGTTCGTGCGCCAGGCGGCGGCGGACCCGAACGTGGCGGCCATCAAGCAGACCCTGTACCGCACCAGCGACGACTCCCCCATCGTGGCCGCGCTCGCCGACGCCGCCTACGCCGGCAAGTCGGTGACCGCCATGGTGGAGCTCAAGGCCCGCTTCGACGAGGAGCGCAACCTGCGCTGGGCGCGCAACCTCGAGAGCGCGGGGGTGAACGTGGTGTACGGCTTCGTGCGCCTGAAGACGCACGCCAAGGTGTCCCTGGTGGTGCGGCGCGAGCGCGGCGGGCTTCGCTCCTACGCCCACTTCGGCACCGGCAACTACCACCCGGTGACCGCGCGCGTGTACACCGACCTCTCGCTCTTCACCTGCGACCCCGCGCTGTGCCGCGACGCCGCGCGGCTCTTCAACTACATGACCAGCACCGCCCCGCCGGGCGGGTTCGAGAAGCTCGCGGTGTCCCCGCTCGATCTGCGCGAGCGGCTGGCGGCGCTCATCGACGACGAGATCGGGCACGCGCGCGCGGGCCGGCCGGCGGGGATCGTGGCCAAGCTCAACTCGCTGGTGGACCCCGGCATCATCGACCGCCTGTACCGGGCGTCGCAGGCCGGGGTGCCCATCGACCTCGTGGTGCGGGGCATCTGCTCGCTGCGGCCGGGGGTGCCGGGGCTCTCGGAGAACGTGCGCGTGCGGAGCATCGTCGGCCGCTTCCTGGAGCACTCGCGGGTGGTGGCGTTCGCGGCCGGCGAAGGGCTCGGCGCGCGCGGCGCCAAGGTGTTCATCTCGTCGGCGGACTGGATGCCGCGCAACCTCGACCGGCGGGTCGAGACCCTGGTGCCGGTGGAGGACCCGACCGTGCACCGCCAGGTGCTCGGCCGCATCCTGCGCGCGAACCTCGACGACGAGACGCAGACCTGGGTGCTCGGGCCGGACGGCGCCTACACCCGGCTCGCGGCGGAACCGGGGAAGAGGCCTGGAAAGAAGCCGGGAAAGAAGAACGGGGGCTTCTCCGCCCACGAGTACTTCATGACCCACCCCGGCCTCTCCGCCCGCGCCGCGAAGACCGCCGCGCGCGCCTGATGGGGTCCGCCGCCGGCGCCGCGTCCGCGATCCCGCGGCCCTCGCACGAGCGCGCCGCGGCGGTGGTGGACATCGGCTCCAACACCATCCGGCTCGCGGTCTTCGACCGCCTGGAGAACACCCTCGCGCCGCTGCACAACGAGCGGGTGTTCTGCGCGCTCGGCCGGGGGCTCGCCGCGGGCGGCCCCGGCGCGGCGTCCCGCCTCGACCCGGCGGCGGCGGCGGACGCGCTCCGCGCCGTCACCCGCTTCGCGCGCCTCGCACGCACGCTCGGGGTGCGGGACGTGGACCTCATCGCCACCGCCGCGGTGCGCGAGGCGAGCGACGGCAAGCGGCTGGTGCGCGACATCGAGAAGGCCTGCGGCGAGCGGGTGCGGGTGCTCGACGGGCGGGAGGAGGCGCGCCTCGCGGCGCTCGGGGTGGCGGCCGGCACGCCCAAGGCGACCGGGATCGTGGGGGACCTCGGCGGCGGCAGCCTCGAGCTGGTGGAGATCGACCACGGCCGCACCGGACGCCACGCGACGCTGCCGCTCGGCACGCTGCGCATGGCCGGGGCCTTCGAGACCGACCCCAAGGGCGCGGCGGCGCGGCTGCGCGAGGCGCTGGCCGGGGTCGAGTGGCTCGCCGGCAAGCCGCGGGCGCACTTCTTCTACCCGGTGGGGGGGACGTGGCGCGCGCTCGCGCGGCTGCACATCGAGCGCAGCGGCCACCCGCTGCACGTGATCCACGCCTACACGCTGCGCGCCGGGGTCGCGGCGAAGTTCGCGGGCGAGGTGCGCGGGCTGCGGCCGGCGGCGCTCGAGGCCGCGCCCGGCATCAACCGGCGGCGCGCCCGGCACCTGCCCTACGGGGCGCTGCTGCTGGAGGAGGTGCTGCGCGCGACCCGCGCGCGCCGGGTGCGGTTCTGCTCCACCGGGGTGCGCGAGGGGGTGGTGCACGAGCGCGCGCCCGAGCGCGAGCGGCCCGAGGACGCGCTGCTCGCCGCGGCCGAGGCCTTGGGGCAGCGCGAGGCGCGCTTCCCCGAGTTCGCCGAGACGCTGTTCGAGTGGCTCTCCCCGCTCGCCGGCAAGCGGCGCTGGCGGCGCCTCGCGCGCGCCGCCTGCCACCTCGCCGACGTGGCGTGGCGCGAGCATCCCGACTACCGCGCGGAGCAGGGGCTGCTGCGCGTGGTGCGGCACAACTACCTGGCGGCGGAGCACGGCGAGCGCGCCTTCCTGGGGCTCGCCGTATTCGCCCGCTACGGGGGCGGCGGCGGTCGGGGGGGCGGCAACGGCAACGGCGCGGACACGGCGAAGCGGCTGTGGCCGCTGGTGAGCGAGGGCGGACGGCGGCGCGCCGAGGCGGTGGGATGCGCCATGCGGCTCGCGTACCGGCTGTCGGCGGGCTCCGCCGCGCTCCTCGTCGGCACCCGGCTCAAGTACCGCCCGGAGCGGCTGGTGCTGGAGCTCGGCGGCGGCGCCGTGCTGCCCGTGGGCGAGGCGGTGGAGCAGGACTTCGAGGCGCTGGCGCGCGCGCTCGGCGCGGCGCGGCGCGAGATCCGGAGCGGCGGCGACTGAGGCGGCGGGTCAGGCCGCCTG
>CAZSPS010000077.1:0-7444 GCA_964608875.1 uncultured Ectothiorhodospiraceae bacterium | reverse complement strand
TCGATGTCCAGCTCGCGCCGCCAGAACTGCTCGAACACGGTGCGGTGGTAGGCGCGGAAGCCGCCGTCCCCGTGCTCCTTGGCCCACAGGAAGCCGACCAGGGAGACGGTGCTGTCGAAGATCTTGCGCGTCCCCCGGATGGTGAGCCCCTTGCGGTTGGCCTCGCGCCGGCAGTCCATGTAGCTGTAGCGCACCCGCCGCCACTGGTGCTCGCTCCGGTTCTCGGCGACCACGCGCCCCTCTGCGTCCACCTCGGCCGAGCCGAGGAAGTCCGGGATGCGGAGCGCGTAGGGGCGCACGTCCAGCGCGACCCCGGCGCGCTCGGCGAGGGCGAAAGTCTCCTCCTGCGCGAGGTAGGCGTAGGGGCTCTTGTAATCGAAGTAGTGGATGAGCTGCATGTCCGGGTCCGGCGGCGGTAAGGGGGGCGGCGGCGCCGAAGGGCGCGAACGGCGCGAACGCCGGGATTATGGCACGCCCCCCGGAGGCGGAGCCGGGCGGGAAGCGCCGGCCGCGGTGGTGTGCGACCTCGACGGCACCCTGGTCGACACCGCGCGCGACCTCTGCGGCGCGCTCGACACCGTCCTCGCCGAGCTCGATCTCCCGGCGCTCCCGTTCGCCGAGGCGCGCCTGCTGGTCGGCCGCGGCGCGCTCGCCCTCCTCGAACGCGGCCTCGCGCGCGCCGGGGCGCCGCCCGCACGGCACGACCCGGCGCATCTCCGCGACCGCTTCCTCGCCGTCTACGGCGACCGGCTGACGCACGCCTCGCGCCCCTACCCGGGGGTCCCGGAGACCCTCGCCGCGCTCGCGGACCGGGGCCACCCGCTCGCGGTGTGCACCAACAAGCCCGAGGGCCTCGCCCGCCGGCTGCTCGCCGAGCTGGACCTCGCGCGCGCGTTCGGCGATGCCGTGGTCGGCAGCGACACCTTCCCCTACCGCAAGCCCGACGCGCGCACGCTGGAGGCGGCGGTGCGCCGGGCGGGCGGCGCGCCCGGCCGGGCGGCGGTGCTGGTCGGCGACAGCCGCACCGACGTCGAGACCGCGCGCAACGCCGGCGCGCCCGTGGTCCTCGTCACCTACGGCTACCGCGACGAGCCGGTCGAAGCGCTCGCCCCGGACTTCGCGATCGACGAGTTCGCCGCCCTCGCCCCGCTCTGCGAAGGGATTCAGGCGGCGCCGGACGGCGGCGGCGGGCGGTTGTAGCGGTAGATCTCGACCAGGCCGCGGATCGTGAGGTCCGGGTCCTCGTGCTGGATGACCTCCGTTCCCTCCCGGAACACCGAGGCCAAGCCGCCGGTGGCGATGACCTTCATGGGCGCGCCGAACTCCGAGCGCGCGCGCTCCACCAGGCCCTCGACGAGCGAGACGTAGCCCCAGAACACCCCCGACTGCATGGCGTCCACGGTGCTCCGGCCGATGACCCGCGGCGGGCGCGCGACGGCCACGTTGGGCAGCTGCGCGGCGGCCATGTGCAGGGCGCGCATCGAAAGGTTGATGCCGGGCGCGATGACGCCGCCCGCATAGTTGCCCTCGCCGTCCACGATGTCGAGGGTGGTGGCGGTGCCGAAGTCGACCACGATGAGCGGCCCGCCGTAGCGCGCGTGCGCCGCCACCGCGTTCACCAGCCGGTCCGCCCCCACTTCCGGCGGCCGTTCGACCAGCACCTCGAGCGGCAGCCTCACCGCCGGGTCGCCGACCACCATCGCCTCGCAGGCGAGGGAGCGCCTGCACAGCGACTCGAGCGCCATCCGCGCCTGCGGCACCACGGTCGAGATCACGGCGTGCTCGATGCGGGCGGGGTCGAGCCCGTCGAACCGCATCAGGTTCGAGAGCCAGACCAGGTGCTCGTCGGCGGTGCGGGTGTCGCTGGTCGAGGCGCGCCACTGCCCGCGGATGCGCTCGCCGTCGTGCACCGCGAACACGATGTTGGTGTTGCCCGCGTCGATGGCCAGCAGCATGGCGGCGTGTGCGGCGGGTCAGGCGTCGGCGCGGCGGGTGGCCACGATGAACAGGCGCCGGAAGGGGTAGAGGGTGGTGCCGTCGGGACGCGCCGGGTAGGCGCGGCGGAGCGCTTGGCGGTAGACGCCGAGGAAGCGCTCGCGCTCCTCCCCCGCGAGCCCGTTCAGGATCGGGCGGAGCCCGGTGCCGCTCACCCATTCGAGCACCGGGTCGTCGCCCCGCAGCACCTGCAGGTACTCGGTCTCCCACACGTCGAGCGTGGCCGCGTGCGGGGCGAGGAGGTCGTAGTACTCCGGGGCGTCCAGCACCCACCGGCGCGCCACCTCGCGGCGCAGCGGCTCCGGCCCGATGGCGGCGCCGCCGGGGCCGCCGGAGGCGAGGGTCTCGCTCATCAGGAGGTGGGAGGGCGACTTGCGGCTGAGCGGCATCTGCACGGCGAGCGCGCCGCCCGGAGCGAGGCAGCCGAGCAGCCGCGGCAACAGCGCCTCGTGCCCGTCCACCCACTGCAGGGCGGCGTTGGCGAAGACGAGGCCGGGCGGCGCGGGCGGGCTCCAGGACGCGATGTCCGCTTCCAGCCACTCGATGGCGGCCGCGCCGTCCGCGGCGCGGGCGCGGGCCAGCATCTCGGGCGAGTTGTCGATGCCCTGCACCGCCGTGCCCGGCCACCGCTCTGCGATGAGGCGGGTGTGCTCGCCCGAGCCGCACCCGAGGTCCACCGCCAGGGCGGGCTCGGGCGTCGGGGGCACCCGCCCCAGCAGTTCCACCGCGGGGCGGGTGCGGTGGCCGGAGAACTTGTGGTACTGGCCCGGGTCCCAGGGTCCCGGCGCGCCGCCGCCGCTCACCGCGCCGTGAGCCCTTCGATCGCTTCCAGCACCTTGGCCGGGTGGTCCGCCGCCTTCGGCACGCGCCGCCAGTGCTTGGCCACCTTCCCGTCCGGGCCGACGATGACCGTGGAGCGGATGACCCCCGTGGTCTTCTTCCCGTACATCATCTTCTCGCCCCACGCGCCGTAGCGCTCCATGACCTCGCGCCCGGGGTCGCAGAGCAGGGTGAAGGGCAGGTCGTACTTGTCCGCGAACTTGCGGTGCGAGGCCGCGTCGTCCGGCGAGATGCCGATGACCTCCGCGCCGCGCGCGCGCACCGCCTGGTGCAGGTCGCGGAAGCCGCACGCCTCCTTGGTGCAGCCCGGCGTGTCGTCGCGGGGGTAGAAGTACACCACCACGTAGCGCCCGCGGTGGCCGGAGAGCGAGACCCGGTTGCCGTCGGCGTCCTCCAGCGTGAAGTCCGGGGCCGCCTTGCCTTCTTCGATGGCCATGTGTCTTCGCCCCTCCCCGTCAGATGGCGTTCACGAGGTCGGGGGCCGGCTCCACCTCGCGCCGCTCCACCCGCCGCACCAGCTCGGCGATGGCGGCGTTCGCGGGCGCTTCGAGCCCGATCTCCGCCCCGCGCCGCACCACGAACCCGTTCAGCCAGTCGATCTCCGTGCGCCGGCCCTTCATCACGTCCTGCCCCATCGACGGGCGGTGCCCCTCGCCGCCCGGCGGCGCGTTGCGGGCGCGTTCGAGCAGCTCGGACTCCAGGGTGTCCATCGCCTCGTTGCCGCCCGCCGCCGCCGCGATCAGCAGGTCCGGCTCGAAGCCGTAGATGATCTCGAGGTCGTAGCCGAGCGCCCGCCCGACGGTGGCGGCCTCGCCCGCGAGCCGGATCGCGAGGCGCCGGTGGACGTCGTGTTGGTCGCTGTCGCGGCTGGTGAGGCCGGTCACGGCCGACAGGGCGTTGCGCATGCAGTTCGCGGTGAGCTTCGACCAGCGCTCGCCCCAGAGGTTGGTGGTGACCTTGGCGCTGTCCGCGCCCCGCAGCATCTCCGCCACCTCCGCCACGCGCGCGGTCGGCCGCCCGTGCGGCTCGCCCACCCGGAACACGGTGTGGCGCTCGCCGCCGAGCGGCACGAAGCGCCGCACGTGGCCCGGCTGGTAGAGGTTCACCGCGATGACGCTGGCGATGCAGCCCACGGTGCGGCCCCATCCCACCACCTGGGCGATGGTCTCCTCGTTGATGCAGTTCTGCAGCGAGACCACGAAGCCGTCCTGGGCGAGGAAGGGCGCGATCAGGGCCGTGGACCAGGCCGTGTCGTAGGACTTGGTGCACACGAACACGATGTCGAACGGTGCCTCGCGCGAGAGGCTCTCCACTTCGCACAGGTGCAGGGCGCGCACCGGCACGGTGAAGCGCTCGGCCTCGGTGACCCCGGACAGCTCGATGCCGTGGGCCTTCATGTACTCGACGTGCTCGGGCCACGGGTCGATGAAGGTCACGTCCCGCCCGGTGCGGGCGAGGTGCCCTCCCACGTGGGCGCCGACCGCGCCCGCGCCCACTATCGCGATCTTTCGTCCCATGTCCGCTCCTAGTCGCCGCCGCCGGCAGCCGCCGCCGCCGTCCGTTCGTTCGCCACGTCCGCCGTGGCCGCGTCGTCCGCCGCGCCGCCGCCGCCGTCGCCGCCGCCGCCCGTGCGCAACTGCTCGCGCAGCCGCGCTGCCTGCTTGCGCGCGGCCTCGACGTTGCGCAGCTTCACGTGCCCGAAGCCCTTGATCCGCTCCGGCACGCCCGCGAGCGCGACCGCGGTGTCGTGGTTGCCGGGGGCGAGCGCCCGCAGCGCCTCCCCGACCGCCTCGCGGTACTCCTCGATGAGGGCGCGCTCCATGCGCCGCTCCTCGGTGCGCCCGAAGAGGTCGAAGGCGGTGCCGCGCAGCCCCCGCATCCTCGCCAGCAGCCGGAACGCCCGGAACACCCACGGCCCGTACTCGCGCTTGCGAAGTTCCCCGGTCTCGGGGTCGCGGCGCGCGAGGAGCGGCGGGGCGAGGTGGAAGCTGAGCCGGAAGCCGCCCTCGAACTGGCGCCGCAGGTCGGCCTCGAACTCGCCGCTGGTGTAGAGCCGCGCCACCTCGTACTCGTCCTTGTAGGACATGAGCCGGAAGAGGTTGCGGGCCACCGCCTCGGCGAGCCCGCTCCGCCCCGGTGCGCGCTCGCCCTCGGCCGTGCGCACCCACTCGACGAAGCCGCGGTAGCGCTCCGCCCACGCCTCGTCCTGGTACTCGCCGAGGAACGCCGCGCGGTGCGCCACGATCTCGTCCAGGGTCTGCGGCTCGTCCGCCTCCCCGTCGGCGCGCGCCGTCATCAGGGGGCGGGCGATCTCGTCCACCCGCGCCGGGTCGTGCGCGGCGAGGCGGCCCCACGCGAACGCCCGCAGGTTGCCCTCGACGCTCACCCCGTTCAGGCGCACGGCCTCCTCGATGGACTCCGCGGCCAGCGGGATGAGGCCCTTCTGGTAGGCGAAGCCGACCATGAAGAGGTTGGTGGCGATGGAGTCGCCGAGGAGCGCGGTGGCGAGCGCGGTCGCCTCCACGAAGTCCACCATGCCGCGCCCCGCGATGTCCTGCAGCTGGCGGGCCATGAGGCGCGAGCCGAGGTCGATGGTGTTGTCGATGACGAAGGCGGCGGGCGGGGTCACGTTGCCGTTCACCACCGCGCGCGACGCGCCCTGGTCGATGGTGGCGAGGCTCTCCGGGGCGGCCGCGGTCACCATGTCGCATCCGAGCAGCAGGCGCACCGAGCCGGCCCCGATGCGGGTGGCGTGCAGGTCCTCGGCCCGCTCGGCGATGCGCAGGTGGCTCGCCACCGCGCCGTTCTTCTGGGCGAGGCCGGTCGAGTCGAGCACGGTGACCCCCTTGCCCTCCACGTGCGCGGCCATGCCGAGGAGCGCGCCGATGGTGATGACCCCGGTGCCGCCGATGCCGGTGACGAGGATGCCGTAGGGCTCGGCGCAGCTCGGCAGCGTGGGTTCGGGAACGCCGGCAGTCGGGTCCGGCTCCCCGGCACCGCCGGCGTCGGCGTTGGCGTCCGCGCCTGCCGCTGCCGCTCCGGCTGCCGCCGCCTTGCGCACCTGCCCGCCGTGCACCGTCACGAAGCTCGGGCAGAACCCGTTGATGCACGAGAAGTCCTTGTTGCAGTTGGACTGGTCGATGCGCCGCTTGCGCCCGAGCACGGTCTCGAGCGGCTGCACCGACACGCAGTTCGACGCCACCGAGCAGTCGCCGCAGCCCTCGCACACCAAGTGGTTCACGAACGCCCGCCGGGGCGGGTCCTCCATCAGCCCGCGCTTGCGGCGCCGGCGCTTCTCCGCCGCGCAGGTCTGGTCGTAGAGAAGCACCGTCACCCCGGGGGTGGCGCGCAGCTCGCGCTGCACCCGGTCGAGCTCGTCCCGGTGCAGGGCCGGCACCCCGCGCGGCAGGTAGCCGGCCGGGTACTTGTCGGGCTCGTCGCTCACCACCACCACCTGCTCGACCCCCTCGGCCACCATCTGGTGCGCGATCGAGTCCACCCGCACCGCGCCCCCGAGCGGCTGGCCGCCGGTCATGGCCACCGCGTCGTTGTAGAGGATCTTGTAGGTGATGTTGACCCCGGCGGCGACCGCGGCCCGTATCGCGAGGATGCCGCTGTGGTCGTAGGTGCCGTCGCCGAGGTTGGCGAAGATGTGCTGCTCCTCGGTGAACGGGGCGTGGCCGATCCAGTTCACCCCCTCGCCGCCCATGTGGGTGGCGTAGGCGGTGCGCCGCCCCGGGTGGAACATCGCCATCGCATGGCAGCCGATGCCGGCCATGGCGCGCGAGCCCTCGGGCAGGCGGGTGGAGGTGTTGTGGGGGCAGCCGGAGCAGAAGTAGGGCGAGCGGCTGAGGGCGGGGGCGATGCGCGCGGTCTGGGCCGCGATCTGGTCGAGGCGCGAGAGGCGCTGGGCGAGGCGCTGGTCGAGCTCCGGGAGGTCCGCGGCGGGGCCGCCGGGGCGCCGGAGGCGCTCGGCCAGCGCCCGCGCTACGATGCCGGGCGAAAGCTCGCCGCGCTCGGGCAGCAGCGGCGCCCCGGTCTCGTCGCGCTTGCCGACGATGCGGCGCGGCGCGCCCTCGCGGTGGTAGAAGAGCCGGGTCAGCTGGTCCTCGATGAACCCCCGTTTCTCTTCGACCACGATGATCTCGTCGAGCCCCTGGGCGAAGCGCACCATGCCCTCGGGCTCGATCGGCCAGGTGAGGGCGAGCTTGTAGACGGTGAGGCCGATCTCGGCGGCCTTCGCCTCGTCGATGCCGAGGTCGTCGAGCGCCTGGCGGAGGTCAAGGTACGCCTTGCCGGCGGTCACGATGCCGATGCGCGGGCGCGGGCTCGCGATCACCACCCGGTCCACGGGGTTGGCGCGCGCGAAAGCGAGCACGGCGGGGAGCTTCTGTTCGAGCAGGCGCTGCTCGTAGGCCATGGGCTGGTATTCGACGTCGATGTTGAGCCCGCCCGGCGGCAGCTCGAAGTCGGTGGGGGAGGGGGTGGCGAACGCGAGCCGGTGCGGGTCGACGACGACCGAGGCGGAGCTCTCCACCGTGTCGGACACCGCCTTGAAGCCCATCCAGCAGCCGGAGTAGCGGCTGGCGGCGAAGCCGAAGAGCCCGAG
>CAZSPS010000076.1:0-1594 GCA_964608875.1 uncultured Ectothiorhodospiraceae bacterium | reverse complement strand
CGGGAGCGCGGCGGCATGGACCGCGGTGCTGTGGCTCGCGCTGGTGTGGGCGGCGCAAGCGCAGGAGGGCGCGCCGGCGCCGGCGAACCCGGCCGACGAGCTGTGGAAGGAGTTCACGCTGCCGGACCGGGAGGTGGGCCGGGCGGTGCGCCAGGGGATGCCGCTCACCGCGGCGCAGATCGAGAAGATCCTCGCGCTGCTCTCGGCGACCCGCGAGACGGTGGCGCGGCAATCCCGCCCGGCGCCGGTGCTGCGCTCGCGCGAGGTGACCGTGTCGCTCGCCGCGGGCGAGGCCGCGCCGGTGGTGGCGACGCAGAAGGACTACACCACGAGCGTGGTGTTCATCGACGCGACCGCGGAGCCCTGGCCGGTGTCGACGCTGCTGGTCGAGCAGGCCTTCGGGCCGCAGGCGACCGAGGGCGGGGGGCACGTGGTGTACGTGACGCCGGCGCAGCGCTTCCTGCACGGCAACGCGGTGGTCGAGCTCGCGGAGCTGCGCATGCCCATCGTGCTCGAGCTCGCGCCGGGCGCGGGCGTCGTCGATGCGCGCCTGGTGGTGCGGATCGCGCGTCCCGGACCGAACGCGGATCCGATCGTGGTGGAGCGAACGGAGGAGTTCGGGCCGGGCGATCCGGTGATCAGCGCCTTCCTGCACGGGTATGCGCCGCCCGAGGCGGTGCGCATCGAGGTGCGCGGGGGCAACGGCAGGGACCGGGCGTGGCGCTACGACGAGGCGATCTACCTGCGCACGGCGAAGACCCTGCTCGCCCCCCAGGCCCAGGCCTCGGAGCGCGGGGCGAACGGGGACACGGTGTACCGCCTCTCCGACACGCCCTACGCGCTCGTCTCGGTCGACGGGGCGCGGGTGCGGCTCACCTTCGCGGCGGGCCGCGACGACTGATGGCGAACGGCACGGACACGCCGGGCGAGGCGGCGGCAGCGGCGCCGGGGACACCGGCCGCTTCGCCGGCGCCCGCCGCGTCTCCGGCCCCGGCCGAGCGCGGCCCGAGCCTGGCCGAGCGCGCGCGCCTCGGGATCCGGGGCAACCGCTGGGCGGTGTGGCTGCTGGCCCCCGCGGCGGCGGGGATCGCGGCCTGGGCGCTCACCTGGACGCAGGAGCCGGCGCCCACGGCGCCGTCGACCCTGTCCGCGGGCAGCACGGTGCGCGCGGATCCGACCGCGGGCACCTCCGATGCCTACGCCGACGCGCTCGCCGAGGCCGAAGCCGAGCGCCGCGCGCAGTCCGTGGCGGCCGGGGAGAGCTATGTGGAGCCCTTCCACACCACGGGGCAGCAGGGGGAGGAGTCGGCGCTTCCCGGTGGCCTGCTCCCGAGCGAGACGCCGCCGAGCCAGCAGGGCGCGGCGCCCGAGCCCGAGCCGGACGCGCTGGCGAACCGGGAGTACGAGCAACCGGCACCGGCGAGCACGGCCGTGACGCGCGCCGAGGCCCCGCCGGCGGTGCCGCAGGCGGTGGCGATCGACGCCATGCTGGAAGAGCTCGCCGCGGCGTGGAGCGCGGCGCCGGACATGGTGCTCGTGCGCTACGACCCGGCCGAGCCCCCCGCCGCGGCCGCGGAAGCGGCCGAGGCCCCCC
>CAZSPS010000075.1:0-5779 GCA_964608875.1 uncultured Ectothiorhodospiraceae bacterium | reverse complement strand
ATGGACGGCGGGACGCAGCAGGCGGCGGCGGCGAACGGGGACGCGGGCGGCGGCGGCAGGCTCGGCACGGCGGAGTTCGTGGCCCTCGCGGCGCTGCTGATGTCGCTGGTGGCGCTCTCGATCGACGCCATCCTGCCGGCCCTGCCCGCGATCGGCGGCGAGCTCGGGGCGCGGCGCCCGAACGACGCGCAGTACGTCGTATCGGCCCTCTTCCTCGGCCTCGGGGCGGGCCAGCTGCTCTACGGCCCGCTCTCCGACCGCATCGGGCGCAAGCCCGCCATCTACGCCGGGCTCGCCACGTTCATGGCCGGGTGCCTCGTCTCCTTCTTCGCGGCCACCTTCGAGACCATGATCGCGGGCCGCGTGCTGCAGGGGGTCGGGGTGGCGGGGCCGCGCATCGTCACCATGGCCCTCGTGCGCGACCAGTACGCGGGCCGCCCGATGGCCCGCATCATGTCGTTCGCGATGGCGGTGTTCATCCTGGTCCCGGCGGTCGCGCCCGCGCTCGGGCAGGGAGTGCTGCTGCTCGCCGACTGGCGCGCGATCTTCGCCGCCTTCTTCATCGTCGCCGCCTGCGCCTTCGCGTGGGTCGCCACGCGCCAGCCGGAGACCCTGCTCCCCCAGCGCCGGCGGCCGTTCTCGCCGCGCGCCATCGGCCGGGCGATGGCGGAGATCTTCCGCATCCGCGCCGCGACCGGCTACACCCTCGCCGCCGGCTTCGCCTTCTCGCCGTTCGTCGCCTACCTGAGCGCCTCCCAGCAGGTGTTCCAGGAAGCCTACGACGTGGGCAAGCTCTTCCCGGCCTACTTCGCGGTGCTCGCCCTCGCCATCGGGGGCGCCGCGCTCGTGAACGGCCGCCTGGTGATGCGCTACGGCATGGTGCGGCTGTCCACCGTCGCGGGGGCGCTCATGACGCTCTCCGCGCTGGCCGCGTTCGGCTGCACGTTCGCCTTCGACGGCCTGCCCCCCCTGTGGCTCTTCATGGCCTGCTTCCTCGCCGTGTTCGCGAACGTCGGCCTCATCTTCGGGAACCTCAACGCGCTCGCGATGGAGCCGCTGGGCCACATCGCAGGGGTGGGGGCGGCGGTGGTGGCTTCGGTGTCCACCTTCATCTCGGTGCCGTTCGGGGCGCTGGTGGCGTGGAGCTTCGACGGCACGCTGTACGCGCTGACCGGGGCCTTCGTGCTGTTCGGCGCCGCCATGCTCGCCGCGATGCGGTGGGCCGGGGGAGGCGGCGGCGCGCACGCGCGCGTGTGCTAGGGTGCCGCCCCCCTCGCGTCCGCCCTTCCCCCCGCAGACCGGAAGAGAGAGATGGAATACCGGCAGTCGTTCGACGTGATCGTGGTCGGCGGCGGGCATGCCGGCGCCGAAGCCGCGCTCGCCGCGGCCCGCACCGGGGCCCGCACCCTGCTCCTCACCCAGAGCCTCGACACGCTCGGGCAGATGAGCTGCAACCCCGCCATCGGCGGCATCGGCAAGGGGCACCTGGTGCGCGAGATCGATGCGCTCGGCGGCGCCATGGGCCGCGCCGCGGACCGCGCCGGCATCCACTTCCGCACCCTGAACGCGAGCCGCGGCCCGGCCGTGCGCGCCACCCGCGCCCAGATCGACCGCCAGCGCTACCGCGTGGAGATGCGGCGCGCGCTCGAGTCCCAGGCCGGCCTCGCGCTCTTCCAGCAGCCGGTGGACGACCTGGTGCTGGAAGGGGGCGCGGGCGCGCTGCGGGCGGCCGGGGTCGCGGCCCGCATGGGGCTCGTGTTCCGCGCCCCGTCGGTGGTGCTCACCGTGGGCACCTTCCTCGGCGGGCGCATCCACGTCGGCGCCGGCCGTTACGAGGGCGGGCGCGCGGGCGACCCGCCCGCCAACGCCCTGGCCGAGAAGCTGCGCGCGCTGCCGCTGCGCGCGGGCCGGCTCAAGACCGGCACCCCGCCCCGCATCGACGGGCGCACCATCGACTACGCGCGCCTCGCCGAGCAGCCGGGAGACGAGCCGCCGCCCGCGTTCTCCTTCCTCTCCCCGCCGGGCGGCGGCGCGCAGCGGCTGCGCCAGGTCTCCTGCCACATCGCGCGCACCAACGAGCGCACGCACGACATCGTGCGCGGCGGCCTCGACCGCTCGCCCCTGTTCTCCGGGGCGATCGAGGGCGCGGGCCCGCGCTACTGCCCCTCCATCGAAGACAAGGTGGTGCGCTTCGAGGACCGGGGCTCGCACCAGGTGTTCGTCGAGCCCGAGGGGCTCGACACCGGGGAGGTGTACCCGAACGGCATCTCGACCAGCCTCCCGTTCGACGTGCAGTACGCGCTGGTGCGCTCCATCGAGGGCTTCGAGGAGGCGGTGCTCACGCGGCCGGGCTACGCCATCGAGTACGACTACTTCGACCCCCGGGACCTGCGTCCGTCGCTGGAGACGGGGTGCGTGGAGGGGCTCTTCTTCGCAGGCCAGATCAACGGCACCACCGGCTACGAGGAGGCCGCCGCCCAGGGGCTCGTGGCCGGCCTCAACGCCGCCCGGCGCGCCGCGGGGCGGGACCCGTGGACCCCGCGCCGGGACGAGGCGTACATCGGCGTGCTGATCGACGACCTCACCGCGCGCGGCACGAGCGAGCCGTACCGGATGTTCACGAGCCGCGCGGAGTACCGGCTGCGGCTGCGCGAGGACAACGCGGACCTGCGCCTCACCGAGGCCGGCTGCGAGCTGGGGCTGGTGGACGCGGAGCGGCGCGAGGCGTTCCGGGCCTACCGCGACGCCCTGGAGCGCGAGCGGCGGCGGTTCGAAGCGCCGAGGGCCGCGCGCGGGGAGGAGGAGGCCGGCCCCGGTACGGACGACCCGCGGGTGGCGGCGCAGCTCGAGATCGAGGCCAAGTACGCGGGCTACGTCGAGCGCCAGGACGCGGAAGTGGCGCGCGCCCGCGCGCGCGAAGCGCAGCCCATCCCGGACGGGTTCGACTACGCCTCGGTGCGCGGGCTCTCGGCCGAGGTGTCGGAGAAGCTGGCCGCGCACCGCCCGGCCACCGTCGGGCAGGCGGGCCGCATCGCCGGGGTGACCCCGGCCGCCGTGAGCCTGCTGCTGGTGCACCTGAAGAAGCGGGCGGGGAGCGGCGGCGGCGGTAGCGCAAGCGGCGCAAGCGGCGGCAGCGCGAACAGCGGCGGCGCAAGCGGAAGCAGCGGCAGCGGCGCGAGCGGCGGCGGCGCACGCCGCGCCCCTCCCTCCGACGCAGCCGGGAAGGCGGCGCGCCGGGCGGGTTGAAGCGGGTGGAGGACCGCGACGCCGCAGCCGTGCTCTCCGCTGGCGTCGTCTGGCTCGGACTCGGCCTTCCGTATTCGGCCCACGAACGTCTCCTCGCCTTCGCCGGGGAGCTCGAGCGCTGGAACCGGCTCCACAACCTGGTGGCGGACGCCTCGCCCCAGGTCCTGGTGAGGAACCACCTGCTCGACTCCCTCAGCGCCGCCCCCACCCTGCGCCGCCAGCTCTCCCTGCTGCCGCAACTTCTGCCAACGCTGCTGTCTTCGCCCGGCCGCCCCTCCCCGCCCGCCGCGCCGCCGCGGGTCCTCGACCTCGGGAGCGGCGCGGGGCTGCCCGGCATCCCGCTCGCCATCGCCATCCCCGAGGCCCGCTTCACGCTCCTCGAAGCGAACGGCAAGAAGGCCCGCTTCTGCCGCCACGCGGCGGCCTCCCTCGGCCTCGCCAACGTCGAGGTGGCCGAGACGCGCGCCGAGCGGTACGCGCCGCCCGCCCCCTTCGACGCGGCGGTGGCGCGGGCGCTCGGGAGCCTCGAGCGGGTCCTCGCCCTCGCCCGCCCCCTCGTGCGCGGGCCGCTGGTGGCGATGAAGGGGCGGTTCCCGGCCGCCGAGCTGACGGCGGTCGAGGACGCGGCGCCCGAGGTGGTGCGCCTCGAAGTCCCCGGCCTCGACGCCGAACGCCATCTCGTGGTCCTCGGATCGCGCGATCCTGTAACCTAGCCCGCCATGCGCACCGAGGTCATCGCCGTCGCCAACCAGAAGGGCGGAGTGGGGAAGACGACCACGAGCGTCAACCTCGCCGCCTCGCTCGCGGACGCGGGCCACCCCGTGCTGCTGGTCGACCTCGACCCCCAGGGCAACGCGACCATGGGCAGCGGGGTGGACAAGACGGAGCCGGCGCACACCGTCTACGACCTGCTGACGGAGCGCTGCGGCCTCGAGCGCGCGGCGATCGCGGCGCCCCCCGGAGTGGGCTACGACGTGCTGCCCGCCAACGGCGGCCTCACCGCGGCCGAGGTCGAGCTGATCGGCGCGCCCGCGTGCGAGCTGCGGCTGCGCAAGGGGCTCGAGGCGGCGCGCGGGCGCTACCGCTACGTCATCGTGGACTGCCCGCCGGCGCTCAACATGCTGACCGTGAACGCGCTCTGCGCCGCCGATTCGGTGCTGGTGCCGATGCAGTGCGAGTACTTCGCGCTCGAAGGGCTCGCCGCCCTGCTCGAGACGGTGGAGCGGGTGCGCGCGCGCCTGAACCCGGAGCTGCGCATCGCAGGGCTCCTGCGCACCATGTTCGACGGGCGCAACCGGCTCTCCACCCAGGTCTCGGGCCAGCTCCTGAAGTACTTCGGCGACCGGGTGTACGCCACCGTCATCCCGCGCAACGTGCGCCTGGCCGAAGCGCCGAGCCACGGGCTGCCCGTGCTCGCCTACGACCGGGGCTCGAAGGGCGCCCACGCCTACGCCGCCCTCGCCTCGGAGCTGCTGGGCCGCGAGGGCGTGGCGGCCCCCACGGCGGCCGGACATGCCTGAGCCGGCGCCGATCACGCCGGTCACGCCGGCCGCGCCGCGCTCCCGCCGCGGTGGCTAAGACGCGGCGCAAAGCGCTCGGGCGGGGGCTCGACGTGCTGCTCGGCCCCGGCGCGGAGTCCCTGACGGGCGGCGCGGCCGGGGCTGGGGCCGGGACCGGCGCGGCCCGCGGCGCAGGCGCCGCCGCCGGGGAGGGCCGCCTCGAGATCCCGGTGGAGCGCATCCGCAGCGGCCCGCACCAGCCGCGCCGGCAGTTCGACCCCGAGGCGCTCGACGAGCTGGCACGCTCGATCCGCGCGCACGGCGTGGTCCAGCCCGTGCTGGTGCGCCCGGCCGGGAAGGACCGCTACGAGCTCGTCGCGGGGGAGCGGCGCTGGCGCGCGGCCCAGGCGGCGGGCCTCGACAAGGTGCCGGCCGTGGTGCGCGAGGTGACGGACGAGGCGGCGCTCGCCATCGCCATCGTCGAGAACATCCAGCGCGAGGACCTCACCCCGCTCGAAGAGGCGCGCGGCCTCGCCCGCCTCATCGAGGAGTTCGAGATGACCCACCAGGCGGTGGCGCGCGCGGTGGGCCGCTCGCGCCCGGCGGTGTCGAACCTGCTGCGGCTGCTCGAGCTCGAGGCCGAGGTGGGCCGGCTGCTCGAGGCGGGCGAGCTCGAGATGGGGCACGCCCGCACGCTGCTCGGGCTGGCGGGCCGCGCCCAGGTCGACGCCGCCCGCCAGGTGGCGGAACAGGGGCTCACGGTGCGGCAGACCGAGGACCTGGTGCGCAGCATCCAGGAGAAGGGGGAAGCGGCCGGCGCGCTCGGCAAGCGGGCGGGGCGCGGGCAGGGCGGCGCGCCGGACCCGGACCTCGCGCGCCTCGAGACCCGCCTCGGCGACCTCATCGGCGCGGAGGTCAGCATCCGCCACGGCAAGCGGGGCGCGGGCCGCCTCACCATCCGCTACCACAGCCTCGACGAGCTCGACGGGCTGCTCGCGCGCCTGCACCCGGAGTTCGCGGACGAAGATTGACAC
>CAZSPS010000074.1:0-13780 GCA_964608875.1 uncultured Ectothiorhodospiraceae bacterium | reverse complement strand
CGACCGCCCCGTTGCCGTCGTCGTAGCGCACGGCCTCGATGTCCGCCTGCAGGCGGCGCAGCAGGCCGGTGGCTTGGTCCGACTCGAAGCGGGCGGCGCGGAAGTTGGTCGGCAGGCTCACCTGGAGCACGTTGCTCGGCTCGCCGGGCGGGCGGAAGGCCTGGGCGTCCGGGCTGCACAGGGTCACGTTGGCGGGCGTGAGCGAGTCCCAGACCGCGGGCTCGGTGTAGCAATCCCGCAGGGAGGCCGCGTCGAGTCCGGGGATGCGCTCGAGGTAGGGCAGCGGCGGCATGTTCATGATCGACATGCAGGGCGCCCCGGACTTCCCCACCGCGTCCAGCAGCTCGCGCACCCCCGGCGAGCGGTACTGGGGCTCCTGCATGGCGAGGCACACGAGGTCGAAGCGCGACGGGTCGACGGCATCGGTGGTGGCGGCGGCGAGCGCCCCCGGCAGCTTGCGCGAGTCCACCTCCACCGGGTGCTCGCGCCCCCGCACCGGCATCCGCACCTGCTGGCCTTCCCGGTTGACGAGGTCCGCCTCGTCGGGCAGGCACACGAGCGTGGCCGCGTGTCCGGCCGCCGCGAGCTTGGCGCCGAGGAGCGCTCCGTAGGAAGCGCCCATGATCATGATGTCGTTGCGCTGGGACATGCGCGCTCTCCGTGCTGCGTGCGATGATGGATGACGGAAGGAGGGCCGGGCCCGCGCGGACCCCGCCCGGCGCGCAAGTCTACATCATCGCCCCGGAGCGTCCGCGGGGGCGGGGGCTACAGGACGCCCGAGCGCAGCAGGTCATGAAGGTGCAGGACCCCGACCGCCCGGTGCTCGTCGTCCACGACCATGAGGGCGGTGATCTTGCGCGTCTCCAGGACGTTCAGGCACTCCGCGGCCAGGGTGTCCGGCCCGACGGTCACCCCCTCCGGGGTCATCGCCTCGCCGATCGGGGTGGCGTGCAGGTCGATGCCGTCGTCGAGCGCGCGCCGCAGGTCGCCGTCCGTGAACACCCCGAGCAGGCGTCCTTGCGGGTCCAGGACGGAGGTGAGACCGAGGCTCTTGGCCGTCATCTCCATCAGCGCCCCGCTCACCGGGGTGTCGGGCGCGACCGCGGGCATCCGCTCCCCGGTGTGCATGAGGTCCTTCACCCGCAGCAGCAGGCGGCGCCCCAGGCGCCCGCCCGGGTGGGAGCGGGCGAAGTCTTCGGCGCCGAAGCCCCGCGCCTCGAGGAGCGCGATGGCGAGCGCGTCTCCCATGGCCAGCGCCGCCGTGGTGCTGGCGGTGGGGGCGAGGCCGAGCGGACAGGCCTCCTTGGCCACGCTCACGTCGAGGTTGATGTCGGCCTCGCGGGCGATGCGCGACGCGGGGGCGCCGGTGAGCGCGATGAGCGGCACCCCGAGCCGCTTGATGAGGGGCACGATGGTGAGGATCTCCGCCGTCTCGCCGGAGTTCGAGAGCGCGACGACGGTATCCTCGCGGGTGATCATGCCGAGGTCGCCATGACTCGCTTCGCCCGGATGCACGAAGAACGACGGGGTGCCCGCGCTCGCCAGGGTGGCCGCGATCTTGCGCCCCACGTGCCCGGACTTGCCCATGCCGGTGACGATGACCCGGCCGGGGCGGGCGAGGATGAGCTCGCACGCGCGCGCGAAGTCGTCGTCGATGCGCGGGAGCAGTCCGCGCAGCCCTTCGATCTCCGTCTCGATGACGGCGGCGGCGAGCTCGAGCAGTGCGTCTTTGCTCATGGGGGCCGGTTTCGTCCTGGGCGGATGGCGGCGGATGCGTGCGGCGGGTCCGGGCGGGTATTGGAATCCATCGCGGCGGGCCGCGCAACGCCGCCGCCCGGCGGCCCTTCCCCGGCGGCCGGTTGAGCGGTGGCGGTGGCGGCGGCGGTGGACGCGGATCGCGATGCGGCGCTGCGGGCCTGGCTCCGGGAGGAGGCGGGGGCCAAGGGGCGGCTCGAGCCGCTGGCGGGCGACGCGAGCTTCCGCCGCTACCTCCGGCTCCACGCCGGGAGCGGCGTCTTCGTGGTCATGGACGCGCCCCCCGGCCGCGAGGACCCGGCGGCGTTCGTGCGCGTGGCCGGGCTGCTGCGGGCGGCGGAGGTGAACGTGCCCCGGATCTTCGCCGCCGATCTCGAGCGCGGCTTCCTCCTGCTGGAGGACCTCGGCCGGGTCTCCTACCTGGACCGGCTCGGCCCGGCGAGCGCCCCGGCGCTCTACCGCGACGCCTTCGCCGCCCTGGTGCGGATGCAGCGCGGCGTGCCGCCCGGCGCCGTCCCTCCCTACGACGCGCCGAAGCTCGCGGCCGAGCTCGAGCTGTTCCCGGAGTGGTTCCTCGGCGCGCACCTGGGGGCGGGGCCGCTGCCGCGGGCGGAGCGGCGCGTGCTGGACGATGCGTTCGCGTTCCTGGTCGACGCCGCGCTCGCACAGCCCCGCGTCTTCGTCCACCGCGACTACCACTCGCGCAACCTGATGGTGCACGCCCGCAACCCCGGGGTGCTGGACTTCCAGGACGCGGTCGCCGGCCCCGTGACCTACGACGCGGTGAGCCTGCTGCGCGACGTGTACGTCGCCTGGCCGCCCGCGCGGGTGCTCGCATGGTTGGACGAGTACGCCGGCCTCGCGCGCGCGGCGGGGGTGCTTCCGGCGGCCGGCGCTTGCGGCGAGGCGGCGGCGCGCGCGCGCCTGCGGCGGGACTTCGACCTCATGGGGGTGCAGCGGCACGTCAAGGTGGCCGGCATCTTCGCCCGCCTGTGCCACCGCGACGGCAAGGCCGGCTACCTGGAGGACATCCCTCTCACGCTCCGCTACCTGCTGGACGCGGCCGCACGCCACCCCGAGCTCGAGCCCTTCGCGCGGCTGTTGGAGCGCCGCGGCATCGCGCGGCTCGCCGCCGGAGCCCTCCCGTGCGGGCCATGATCCTGGCGGCCGGGGCCGGCAAGAGGATGCGCCCCCTCACCGACCGGGTCCCGAAGCCGCTGCTCGAGGTCGCGGGCAAGCCGCTCGCCGCGCACGCCGTGGAGCGGCTGCGGGCCGCGGGCTTCGACCGGCTCGTGGTCAACCTCGGCTACCGGGGGGAGCAGATCCGCGAGTACCTCGGGGACGGGGCGCGCTGGGGGGTGTCCATCGCCTATTCCGACGAGGGCGGGCGGCCGATCGGGACCGGTGCCGGCATCGTGCGGGCCCTGCCCCTGCTCGGCGGCGGGCCGTTCGTGGCGGTCAACGCCGACGTGTGGACGGACTATCCCCTCGAACGGCTGCGGCGCGCGGCGCTGCGCGAGGTCCACGTCGTGCTCGTGCCCAATCCCGGCCACCACGCCGGGGGCGACTTCGCGCTGCGGGACGGGGTCCTGTCGCGCACCGGCCCGGAGCGCCTCACGTTCGCCGGCATCGGCCTCTATGCGCCCGCCGCCTTCCGGCCCGGTCTCGACGGCGCGACGCCGCTCGCCGCCTACCTGGAGCGCGCGTGCGAACGCGGGACGGCGACCGGCGAGGCGTACCGCGGCGTCTGGGAGGACGTGGGCACGCCCGAGCGGCTCGCCGCCGTGCGCGCCCGGCCGGTCCCGTGACCGCGGCCCCGCCTCCGTGCGGAGCCGCGGTCCGGGTCGCCTTCCTAGCCCGGGTTCCGTTCCGCCTCTCCGCCCGCGGCCGACATCGGCGGGGTGGACATCGGCGGCGCGGCGGACGGCTGCGCCACCGAGAGCCGCTCCCGGTTGATCTCGACGGTCCGGTCCCCGATCCCGCGCACGCGCACGAGGTCGTCGATCGAGGTGAACGGGCCGTTCATCTCCCGGTCCGCCACGATGGCTTCCGCCTTGCGGAACCCGACCCCGGACATCGCGGCGGCGAACTCCTCGGCCGTCGCGGTGTTGATGTCGATGGCGTCCGCCGCCACGGCGGGGCTCGCCAGCGCGCACGCGAAGACGACGCTCGCGATGATCGGGAACCGCCGGAACGCGCGAGAGAAGGTCCGGCGAAGGTGCAGTATGCTGTTCATGGTTCGTTCTCCGTGTAGTCTTGATGTCGCGCCGGACGCCGTTTCCAGGGGTCGTACCCTGCGGCGGACCGGCTCCGCGCGTCCCGCGATGGACGCCGGTGCAGGCTAGCCCCTGGCGGGGTCCCGCGTCCTGCGTTTTTGTAGGACTGCGGCTCGACTTTTGTAGGAAAATGGCGCGATGAGCGTCAGCAATAGGATGACAACGCACCGGCGGCGCGCGGCGGACGGCCCCTCCAGGACGCCTGCGGAGGGCGCCGGGCCGGCGGCGGGCGCGGCCGGCGGCAGCCCCTTCTGGGCCCGCAAGCCGCTCGCGGCGATGTCGCGCGAGGAGTGGGAGTCGCTGTGCGACGGCTGCGGGCGCTGCTGCCTGCACAAGCTCGAGGACCCGGAGGCCGGGCGGGTCCGGTTCACCGCGGTGGCCTGCCGGCTCCTCGACGCCCGCGCCTGCCGCTGCAAGGACTATCCGAACCGCGCGCGGCGGGTCCCGGACTGCGTCGTGCTCACCCCCGGCAACCTCGACGAGTTCGGCATCCTGCCCCGCAGCTGCGCCTACCGCCGGCTCGCCGAAGGGCGGCCGCTCGCGGACTGGCACCCGCTCGTGTCCGGCCGCCCGGAGAGCGTCCACGAGGCCGGCATCTCGGTCCGGGGGCGGGTCGTCGGCGAGGAGTGGGTGCACGAGGACGACCTCGAGGCGCACGTCGTGGACTGGTTCGACTGACGCCGCCGAGCGCACGCAATCCCCGAAGGAGAGACGCCATGACTTCGCCGTCCGCACCGCCGTCCCCGTCCGCGCCGGGGGCGCGGCCCCTCGCCCTGTCGCGCTTCCGGGTGCTCGACCTCACGCGCGCGCGCGCCGGCCCCACCGCGGCGCGGCAGCTTGCGGACCTCGGCGCCGACGTCATCAAGATCGAAGAGCGCCCGCGCGAGGAGTTCGGGCTCGGCGGCCCCCGCCACGGACCGGACTTCCAGAACCTGCACCGCAACAAGCGCAGCCTCACCCTCAACCTCAAGGACCCGGACGGGGTCGCGATCTTCCGGCGCCTCGCGGCCGGGGCGGACGTCATCGTCGAGAACTACCGGCCGGGGGTGAAGCACCGGCTCGGCATCGACTACGAGACCGTGCGCGCCTTCAACCCGCGCATCGTGTACGGCAGCATCTCCGGGTTCGGCCAGGACGGGCCCTACGCGGACCGTCCGGGGGTGGACCAGATCGCGCAGGGCATGGGCGGGCTCATGTCCATCACCGGGCTGCCGGGGCAGGGGCCGGTGCGGGTCGGCATCCCCATCGCCGACCTCACGGCGGGCATGTACCTCGCCATCGGCATCCTCACCGCCCTCGTCGAGCGCGAGGTGTCGGGCGAGGGGCAGTGGGTGCACACCTCGCTGCTGGAAGCGCAGATCGCGATGCTCGACTTCCAGGCGGCGCGCTGGACGATCGGCCAGGAGGTGCCGCCGCAGGCCGGCAACAACCACCCGACCGGGATCCCGACCGGGGTGTTCGAGACGGCGGACGGGCACATCAACATCGCCGCCGCCGGCGAGCAGCTGTTCGCGCGCCTTTGCCGGGCGCTCGGGGCGCAGGAGTTCCTCGACGACCCGCGCTTCCGGGACGGGCACGCGCGCTACGACCACCGCGACGAGCTGAACGAGGCGATCGCCGAGCGCACCCGCCGCGAGCCGAGCGCGCACTGGGTGGCGCTGCTGAACGAGGCGGGGGTGCCGTGCGGACCCATCTACTCGGTGGACGAGACGTTCGCCGACCCCCAGGTCCGGCATCTCGAGATGACCCGGCCGGTGCGCCATCCCGCCCTCGGCGAGGTGCGCGTCGTCGACCACCCCGTGAACCTGACCCGCACCCCGCCCCGGATGCGCCGCGCGAGCCCGGAGCCGGGGGAGCACACCGACGAGGTGCTGGCCGAGGCCGGCTACTCCCCGGACGAGATCGCGGGCTTGCGCGAGCGCCGCGTGGTGTGATCGCCGGGGGCGGGGTCCCCGCTTCCGCCGCCGCCTCCGGCCTCGCCGCCCCCGCCCCCGCCTGCCAGACGCAGGCCGCGCAGCCGGTTCAGGGCGGCCGCGATCTCGAAGCGGCGCGGGCGCGCGCGGTCGCTGAACCCGCGCTCGGCGAGGGCCTCGAGGCCGCCGCGCTCGATCTCGGCGTCGATCCGGTCCAGCAGCTCGGGGACCCCGGCCTCGCCGTCGGCGAGGCCGCGCGCGCACGCCAGCAGCACGTCCCCGATCATGCGGCACTGGGCGGGGTCCACCAGCTGGTACAGCAGGGAGACGTCGATCTCCTCGCTGCCGAACTCGATGGTGCGGGTCCTGACGCTGCGCACCCGTTCGCGCTTCCCGCCGCGGCTCGGGTCGAGGCTGCGCGGGTCGGGCCGGCGGGGCCGCGCTTCGGGCCACGGCCCGGGCGCGCGCGCGGCGGAGGCGGGCTGCGGCAGCTCGCGCGCGACCTCGTGCGCGCGCCGGGTCGCGTCGTGCGGCCGGTATTCGTCCATGTGCACGACCGTGTCCGCGACCTCCAGGTAGTCGCCCGCGCCCCCCACCACGAGCACCGACGAGACCTCCTTCTCCTCCCACAGCTGGCGCACCCGGTCGAGGTAGGGGGTGATCGGCTCCTTCTCGTCCGGCACCAGCCGGCGCATGCGCGCGTCGCGGATCATGAAGTTGGTGGCGGCGGTGTCCTCGTCGATGAGGAGCGCGCCCGCCCCGGCTTCCAGCGCCTCGACGATGGCGGCGGCCTGGGAGGTGCTGCCCGAGGCGTCGTCCGTGTCGAAGCGGTCGGTGCGCCGGCCGAGCGGGAGGGCGCCGATGAACGCGCGGAGGTCGACCCCGCGCACCGAGCGGCCGTTCTCCGCCCGGATGCTCACCGTGCGGGCGGCCGTTACGCACCGCTCGCGGCCGTCGCCCGGCACGTGGTCGTAGACCCCGTTCGCGAGGGTCGCGAGCAGGGTCGACTTGCCGTGGTAGCCGCCGCCCGCGACGAGGGTCACCCCGGTGCGGATCCCGAGCCCGCGCAGCGCGCCGGCGTGGGGCGCGCGGAGCTCCACGGCCAGCTCGGCGGGGGCCTCGAGCGCCACGGCCTCGCGCATGGGGCGGTCGTCGGCGCCGCTTCGCCGGGGCAGGATGCTGCCGTCGGCGAGGAACGCCACCAGCCCGTGGCCGTGCAGCAGGCCGCGCAGCGCGGTCTGGTCTTCGACGCAGCGCACGTGCCGGCCGAGCGCCTCGGCGTCCAGCGCCTCGAACACCCGGTCGAGCGCCCGCGGCAGGCGCCGGGTCAGCAGCTCGGCGGCCTCGCGCCCGAGGATGCGGCGCCGGGCGGCGGGGAGGCCGGCGCCGAGCCGCAGCCGGAGGCCGCCGCCGGGGTCCGCCGCGACGGCGACGGCGGTGCGCTCGAGCACCTGCTGCCCCACGGCCAGCACGGCGAGGAGGCCGCTCCGGCCTTCGCCGAGCCGGTCCTGCGCGGCCGGGAGGGCGCGCAGCAGCGCCCGCTGCACGAAGTCCGCGCTCGCCCGGCGGGCGTCGGCTCCGTCCCGCGCCCAGGCCGGGAGCCCGGCGCGCCGCTCGGGGACGTCGACCCGCACGCGGCTCGGCGCCGCGAAGGGGTCGGCCTGGACGTGGTCGAAGGTCAGCCGGTACGGCCCCAGCGAGTACGAGCGGCCCCGCAGGTCTTTGTAGAATCCGTAGGGCCGCCCGTCGAGCCGCGCCAGCTCGCGCTCCAGCCCGTCGCGGAGCTCCGTCATCGCACCGTCTCCTCTCGTCCCGCCCCGGCAGATATGCAGCAAACACACGGCGAACACAAGGACGGAGGACGGGCCGCCGCCGGGCGGGACCTGGGCAGGCGGGTCCGCAGCCGGCGCCGCGCGGGGCGGCGGGCCGTCCGGCGTCCCGCATGAGCGCGCATCCCGCGCCCGCGGCGGGCACCCGGTGGCTCGTCGTGGCGGTGGCGATCGCGAGCGGGGTCGCCGCCGCGCTCCACATCGGCAAGGTCCCGCCCGCGCTGCCGGCGCTGCGCGAAGAGCTCGGCCTCGGGTTGGTGGCGGCGGGGTGGGTGGCGTCGATCTTCAACCTCATCGGCGCCACCCTGGGCATCGCGGGCGGGCTCGCGGCCGACCGGATCGGCGCCCGCCGCGCGCTCGCCGCCGGCCTCGTCTGCCTCGTCGCAGGTTCGGTCATGGGCGCCGCCGCCGGTTCGAGCGGCGCCCTGCTCGGCGCGCGCGTCCTCTCCGGGGTCGGCCTGGTGGCCGTCGCCGTCTCCGCCCCACGGCTCATCGTCGCCGCCGCGGTCGCGCGCGATCACGGGCTGGCGCTCGGCGCCTGGAGCATCTACGTGCCCGCGGGGATGGCGCTGGCGATGTTGAGCGCGCCCTTGGTCCTGCCGGTGCTCGGCTGGCGCGGGCTGTGGCTGGTGCACGCGGGCGTGGCGGCGCTCGTGCTGCTGGCGGTGCTGGCGGCGACGAGGGGCGCGTCCGCCCCCGCCGCGGCCGCCGCCCCCCGCATCGGCGCCGAGGTGTTCGGACGCCCCGGCCCGTGGCTCCTCGCCGCCGCGTTCGCGTGCTACACGGTCCAGTTCTTCGCGCTTACCACCTGGCTGCCGACGTTCCTCGTCGAATCGCAAGGCAGGACCCCGGAGTCGGCGGCGTTCTTCGGCGCCCTCGTGGTCGCCGCCAACGTCGCGGGCAACCTCACCGGCGCCTGGCTGCTTCACCGCGAGGCCGCCCGCTGGAAGCTGCTCGCCGCCGCCTACCTGGTCATGGCGCCGTGCCTGGCCGGGGTGTTCTCGGGGGCGGGGCCGCCCGCGCTCCCGATCGCGCTCGCCGCCGCGTTCAGCGCGGTGGGGGGGCTGTTGCCCGCCGCGATCCTCGGGGCCGCCGCCGTCCATGCCCCGAGCCGCGAGCACGTCGCCACCGTCAACGGCTTCATCGTGCAGGGCTCGCACGTGGGCATCCTCGCGGGGCCGCCCGCGATGGCCGTGCTCGCGTCCTTCTCCGGGGGCTGGGAGAAGGCGTGGCTCCTCGCCGCCGTGTTCGGCCCCGCGGGTCTCGCCGTGGCCGCGGCCATCGGCGCCGTGGAGCGCCGCCGCGGCTCCGCCGCCGCGCCCTCCGGCCGCTGACCCGCCCGCCGCAGACGCCGCCCCTGCTTCCCGCCGCTCCGTCGCCAGCGCTTCCCGCCGGCCGTCGCCGGTGCTTCCCGCCGGCCGTCGCCGGCCGTACCGCCCGGCGGCCCGGGCCGTATACACTCGCGGGGCCGGGAGCCCTGCCGCGGTGGTGGGGCGCCGCCGCCCGGGACCCGCATCCGGACGGGGTCCGGGGTCCACGGAGCCGGGGAGGAGGAAGCATGAGCATCGCCGCCGAGACCGCGCCGTCCGCGCTCGACACCGTGTACGCGCGCCGCGCCCACTACTGGTCCTCCGCCAACAACTTCCAGCAGGGCCGGCCCGACGTCCCGAGCCACGTCTTCGCCGCCGAGCGCGACCGGGCGCTGGACGAGCGCACGGGGACCGCCCTCATCGAGCTCGACCTCTCCGATCGGCTGGGGCTCGACTACCCCGCCACCGTGCCCAACCTGCTCGCCCGCTACGTGCGGGTCGAGGGCGGGGACGAGATCGCCTTCGAGCTCGCATCGTCCGGCGAGGCGTACTACGTCATGGACGGCAGCGGAACGGTGGAGAAGGGCGGGGAGGAATTCGCCTGGGCCGCAGAGGACGTGTTCGTCCTGCCGGGCGCGGGCGGTCCCACCCGGGTCCGGGCCGGGGACGGCGGCGCCCTCCTGTGGATGGTGACCGACGAGCCGATGCTCTCGTACCTCGGGGCCGGGCGCCGGGCCGCGCCGGCGTCGCTCGCCGCGGCGGTCCACTATCCGGCGGAGGCCACCGCCCGCGAGATGGCGCTCATCCACGAGCGGGTCGACGACGGGACGCAGTCCGGCAAGGCGGTGCTGTTCACGAGCGCCGGCCTCGACGCCACCCACCTCGCCACCCCCACCGTCGCGTTGGCGCTCAACTCCCTTCCCCCGGGCGAGGACCAGCCCCAGCACCGGCACAACGCCGCCGCCCTCACCCTGTGCGTGCGCGGCGAGGGGGTCCATTCGATGGTGGACGGCCGCAAGGTGGACTGGATGGAGCGCGCGGTCATGGTGACCCCGCCCTCCGCCCTCCACTCCCACCACAACCGCGGGCCGGAGATGATGTACAGCGTGATCGCCCAGGACGGCGGCGTGTTCTACAACGCCCGCACCCTCGGCTACGCCTCGAGCTGACGGCCCCGGCCGGCGCGCCGGGGCCGGAGGAGACGAACGACATGGCGGGAGGCGGCTTGCGTGTCGCCCTCATCGAGGGCGACGGGATCGGGGTGGACGTTGCCGGCGCGGCTGTGGCGGTCGTGGACCGCGCCGTCGCCCGCGCCGGGCTGCCGACCCTTCGCTACGAGCCGATCCGCGCGGGCGCCGGGTATTTCCGGGAGACCGGGGTGGACATCGAGCCCGGAGGCGAGGAGCGCGCCGGCCGGGCGGACGCCATCTTCCTCGGGGCCATCGGGCTCCCCGCCGTCCGCCATCCCGACGGCACCGAGATCAGCCCGCATCTGCGGCTGCGCGCGCGGTTCGGACTCTACGCCGGGGTCCGTCCGGTGAAGGCCTATCCGAACGCGCCGCAGCGGCTCTCGGACCCGCGCGCCGCCGGCATCGACCTCGTCATCCTGCGCGAATCGACCGAGGGCCTGTTCTATTCCGCCGCCACGCTCGGCGGCGGCAGCGGCGAGGCGCCGGACGGCGACGAGGTCCGCGACACGCTGCGCATCACGCGCGCGACCACCGAGAAGCTGCACGACTTCGGCTTCCGCCTCGCCGAGAGCCGCAAGGCGCGGGGCCGCCCCGGCAGGGTGACCTGCGTCGACAAGGCCAACGTGTTCGCCTCGATGGCCTTCTTCCGCAAGATCTTCGACGAGACCGCGCGGCGCTATCCCGGCGTCGAGGCCGGCTACAACTACGTCGACGCGCAGGCGCTCGATCTCGTCCGGCGGCCCTGGGACTTCGACGTCATGGTCATGGAGAACATGTTCGGGGACATCCTGTCGGACCTCGCCGCGGGGCTGGTCGGCGGCATGGGCATGGCCTCGTGCGCCGAGATCGGGGACGAGACCGGCCTCTTCCAGCCCGCCCACGGCTCGGCCCCCGACATCATGGGGCAGGATCGCGCCAATCCGCTCGCCGCCATCCTCTCGGGCGCGCTGATGCTGGACTACCTCGCCGGGAAGTCGGGCGAGGCCGCTTACGGCGACGCCGCCGTGCTGATCGAAGAGGCGGTCGAGACCGGGTTCGAACGCAACCGCCTGCGGCCGATGGAGTTCGGCGGCGACATGGGCACCCGCGCCGTGGCCGGCGAAGTGCTCGACCTGCTGTCGGAGTGAGACGGCGCGCGCCGGTTCCCCCTGGACACCTGAGCATTCGAGGAGGGCAAGGGATGTACGCAGTCTGCGTCACCTTCGAGTTGAAGCCCGCGCACGCGGCGGAATTTCTGGAGCGCGTCGGGAGGCAGGCGAAGAACTCGCTCGAGCGCGAGGCCGGCTGCCACCGCTTCGACGTCTGCGCCAGCCCCGACCGGCAGACCGTGTTCCTGTACGAGCTCTATTCCGACCGGGACGCCTTCGACCTGCACCTGAAGTCGGACCATTTCCTCGAGTTCGACGCCGCCACCCGCGAGATGGTCGACCGCAAGGACGTGCGCACGTTCGACCGGATCGCCGGGTGAGGCCGGGAAAGGGAGGCAGGGGCGGGGACCGCCGGGGAGGTCCGGCCTCCCGCGGCTCCGCCCGTCGTGAAGGATTGGCTCCCCGGGAGGGACTCGAACCCCCGACCTAGTGGTTAACAGCCACCCGCTCTACCGGCTGAGCTACCGAGGAAGACGGGCGGGATCGTAAGGCGCGCCGCAGCGCGGGGTCAACACCTCGACCGGCCTGGGGGGTTCTTGTCGCGGTGGGAGGGCCTGCCTACAATCCCGCATCGACGCATCGGACAGGACGGAAACCGGAACGATGAGCGACCAAGGGCCACTCTTTCTGGACAACAAGTTGGCGGGCGAGATCACCGAGGATCTGCGTCGGCTCAATCCCTGGTGGGAAAACGAGCCCATGCCGGTACAGCCCGGGACCCGCCGCCACGTGGTGGCCCAGGTCCGTCGGCGGGTCGAGGCCGAAATTGCGCCCATCGTGGTCGTGCGGGGACCCCGCCAGATCGGAAAGACGACGGCCCAGTTCCATCTGATCCAGGATTTGCTCGACGAGGGCGTCCCGCCGACCAGCATCCTCCGCGTGCAATTCGACGACTTGAAGTCGTTGAGAAAGGTGGATGATCCGATCATCGCCGTTTCCCAATGGTTCGAGCGGCACGTCGCTGGAGCCCGGTTCAATCGCCTAGCGTCGGATTCGGGAAAAGCCTATCTCTTCTTCGACGAGGTGCAGAACCTGGCCGGCTGGGACGCCCAGCTGAAGTCGCTGGTCGATAACGCCTCCGTCAAGGTGATCGTCACGGGTTCTTCCGCCCTGCGGATCGAGCTGGGGCGCGACAGCCTCGCCGGACGGATCAGTACCCTTGAGGCGGGGGTCCTGTCGTTGACGGAGATCGGCGCGCTCCGGGGGTTGCCGTCGCCAGCCCCTTTCTTGGAGGACAACGGTCCGGCGCCGCTGATGGAAAAAGGCTTCTGGGTCGATCTCAGAGAACATGGGATCAAGCGGGTTAAATTCCGGCGCAAGGCTTTCAGGTTCTTCTCCGAGCGGGGAGGCTATCCGATCGTTCACCTGCGGAAGGACGCCGATTGGCCCCTGGTCGCCGACCAGTTGAACGAGACAGTGATCAAGCGGGTCATCCAGCATGATCTGCGCGTGGGAGATCGAGGGCGCAAACGGGACCCGCAGTTGCTCGAGCAACTGTTCCGGCTTTGCTGCCGTTACGCGGGCCAGTGCCCCGGCGTATCCACACTGGCCGAAGAAGTGCAACAGGCTCTGCATGCTAACGTCAGCGGTCAAAGAGTTATGCATTACCTCAAGTTCCTCGGCGACACGCTCCTCCTGCGGCTGATCCCCCCGCTGGAGATCCGCCTCAAAAGCAAGCGAGGCAGTCCCAAGCTCTGCTTGGTGGATCACGGGCTGCGGGCCAGTTGGCTGCAGGAGCAAATCCCCCTCGACCCTGCCGAGCTGGCCCGGAAGCACGAATCGACGGCCACTCTGGCGGGCCGCCTTGCGGAAAGTATCTTCGGGTCCGTGGCTTCCACCATCCAGGGACTGGACATCGCCCACTATCCAGAGAGAAGGCACGACCGGGAAGTCGACTTCGTTCTTACTTCCGGTGATCGGCGCGTGCCGGTCGAGGTCAAGTACCAGCGGCGTATCGAATCCTTGAGGGACACCCTGGGCATCCGGTCGTTTCTCGAGAAGACGGCCAACAACGCGACCTTCGGGATCCTCATCACCCAAGACGACGGTGCTGCGGTGGAAGACCCCCGCATCGTGTCCCTGCCACTTTCGAGCTTCATGCTCCTGAGGTGACGGGCAGGAACCTCGGACCTCCGAGCGCCCCTAGATTCGGGTGCCCATGGCTTCGGCCATGCGGTCGAGGGCGTTCTCCAGGTTCTCCATGCTGGTGGCGAAGGATAGGCGCATGAAGCCGGGGGCGCCGAAGGCGGAGCCGGGCACGATGGCCACCCGCGCCGCCTCCAGCAGCCATTCGGCGTAGGCCACGTCGTCGCCGGCGTTGCCGTGCAGCCCGATGGCTTCGCGGAAGTCGGGGAAGGCG
>CAZSPS010000073.1:0-2560 GCA_964608875.1 uncultured Ectothiorhodospiraceae bacterium | reverse complement strand
GGGCGCGAAGGTCAGCACGCCGCCGGCGGCGTCGGTGTAGTCCTCGCCCGCCGTGGCCGTGCCGCCGAGCGCGTAGCCGACCGCGACCGTGCGTCCGCTCGGCGCGGACAGGCGGGCCGGGAACACGAGGTCGCCGCCCTCCGTCACCGCCGCCTGCGCCGGCGCCGCCACCGACACCACCGGTGCCGCGTCGTCGTCCACGACCGTGACCGACGCCTCGGACGGGTCGCCGTTCCGCCAGGACGCGCTGGTGCGCAAGGCCAGGGTCAGCACGCCGTCGGCCTCGTCCAGCTCGTCGTCCTCGGTCGGCACGACCAGGCGCGCCGTCGCGGCGCCGGCCGCGAAGGTCGCGTCGATGGGTACGGACGCCTCGTCCGACCCGAGCAGCACCGAGACCGTGAGCGGCGCCGTCGTATCCACCGCGCGCGTCAGGACGAAGACCGCGGCGACGCCTTCCGCGACCTGCGGCGTCGCGGCGGCCGCCGTGATCGTCGGCGGGTCGTCGTCCGCCACCGCGACCGCGGCCTCGGACGGGTCGCCCAGGCGGTAGGCCGCGCCGTTCTGCACGGCCAGGGTCACGGACGCGGCCACTTCGTCGGCGTCGTCGTCCACCGTCGCGAGCGACACGGCGGCCGTGGCGGAATCGGCGGCGAAGGTGACGCTCGCGGGCGCGCCCGCCGCATCCGCCAGCACCGAACCCGAGTCCGACACCGCGACCGACACCGTGAGCGCCTCCGTCGTCACGCCCGCGCGGGTCAGAACGAAGGCCGCGTCCGCGCCCTCCGCTATCTCCGCCGCCAGCGCCGCCACCGTCACCTCCGGCAGGTCGTCGTCCGCCACCGCGACCTCGGCTTCGGACGGGTCGCCCACGAGATACGTAACGCCTTCCTGCACGGTCAGGGTCACGGTGGCGGCGGCCTCGTCGAGGTCGTCGTCCGCCGTCGCGAGCCGCAGCGTGGCGGTGGCGGCGTCGGCGGCGAAGGTCACGGCGGCCGGCGCCGCGTCCGCCAGCGCCGAGTCCGGGTCCGACACCTCGACGGCTACCGTGAGCGGGCCGGTCAGCGGCGCCGTGCGGGTCAGGACGAACTCCGCATCCCCGCCTTCCGTGACCGATGCGGCGCCGGCGGCCACCGTCACCGTCGGCAGATCGGTGGGGCCGTCGAGGATGCCGCTCTCTCTCGGTCCACTCGCGAAAAACGCGTTGCGCGCTATGGTTCCGAGATCCACCACCACCGTCTCCAGACCTTCGACCTCGGCGTCGTTCAGCGTCACCAGGCGGAGCTCGGACGTGGTCTCGCCGGGCGGGATGTCGAACGTGTAGAACGAAACGTTCGGATTGGTCCTGGCGCCGGGCACGATGAAATCGATTTCCGGAACGGCCGTGCCGCGGAAAACGTAATCCATCGTCACCGTGCGTCCGCTCGGCTTGGAAAGCGTGACCGGGAAGACGATCTCCCCGCCTTCGACGACGGGCGCAACGTTCGACGTGATCCGGAGATTGGGACGCGAATCGCCGTCGTCCCGGATCCTGCCCTCGCCGGAGGCCGCGCCGATCCGCGCGGAACCGTCGGCAGGGGCCGCGAGCGTCACCACCAGCGTTTCTTCCGGCTCGGGCCGCGTGTCGTCGAGGGTCGTGATGCGCAGCTCCCCATCGGTCGCGCCGGCCGCGAGGGTGAGCGTGCCTTCGGCAGTGCCCTCGTAATCATGGTCGGCTTCGGCCGTGCCGCCGATGGTGTAGGGGATCGTGAGCGCGGCGCCGCTCGCGCCGATGCGCCGCAGCGCGAACACCAGGGTCCCGCCCTCGGTGACCGGCGCCGCCGCATCCGCAATCGAGACGATGGGGGCCGCGCCTGCGTCGAGCACCCGGTAGCCGGCCTCGCCCGCATCGGGGGACACGTCGTAGTCGTCCGTATCCTGCAGCGCGATGCGCCAGCTTTCGTCCGCGGCGTTGTCGTCCGCGGGGTTCGGCAGGCGCACCCGCTCCGTAACGGTGCCGACGGCCATGACCAGGGTGCGGGGGGAGACCCGCAGACCGTCCCTGAAGAGCTCGAGCACCACGTCCAGCGCGGCGCTCGCATCGCCGGCGCGGGTGACGGTCAGCAGCGCGTCCTCGCCCTCGGGGACCCGCTCCGCATCCAGCGCCAGCGACAGCACGGGCTGATCGTCGTCGCGGATGCGGCCCTCGGCGACGGCGGCGCCGCCGAGCCGCACGGCGCCGTCCGCCGGCGCCTCGAGCGTGACCCGCACCGTCTCGTGGTCCGCTTCCGGTACGGCGTCGTCCAGCGTGGCGATGCGGATCTCCCCGCGGGTCCGGTCCGGCGCGAAGGCGATCACGCCAGCGGCGGCGCCCGCGTAGTCGTCGCCCGCCGCGGCCGTGCCGCCGAGCGTGTAGCCCACCTCGATGGCGCGTCCGCTCGGCGCGGACAGGCGCACCGGGAACACGAGCACTCCGCCTTCGACGACACCCGCCGCAGCAAGCACCGACACCAGGGGCGGCGGGTCGTCGTCCGTCACCGTCAGCGAGGCCTCGAAGGGATCGCCCAGGCGGTGGGACGCGCCG
>CAZSPS010000072.1:0-10053 GCA_964608875.1 uncultured Ectothiorhodospiraceae bacterium | reverse complement strand
GCGGTGCGGTGCGCGGGTTCGGGGCGGAGGCGGGCGGAAGCAGGCGGGGCGGCGGGCGGCGGGGCGGGCGGGTCAGAGCTCGGTGGGCGGATTGGAGAGCGGCGACAGCACCTGGAACAGCTTCTCCACCTGCGGCACCCGGCGCTTGTCCAGCAGGAACAGGATCACGTGGTCGTCCGCCTCGATGACGGTGTCGTGGTGGGCCATGATCACCCGGTCGCCGCGCACCAGGGCCGTGATGGTGGTGTCGGAGGGCAGCTCGATGGACCCCACCTCCCGGCCCACCACCTTGGAGGTGTCGCGGCTGCCGTGCGCGATGGCCTCGATGGCCTCCGCCGCCCCGCGCCGCAGCGAATGCACCGCCACCACGTCCACGTCGCGCCGCGGCAGGCGCGACAGCAGCGCGCTGATGGTGGCCTGGGCGGGCGAGATGGCCACGTCGATGCTGTTCCCCTGCACGATCTCGGCGAACACGCCGCGGTTGATGAGGGACATCACCTTGCCCGCCCCGAGCCGCTTGGCGAGCATGGCGGAGAGGATGTTCGCCTGGTCGTCGTTGGTGACCGCGCAGAACACGTCGGTGCGGTCGATGTTCTCTTCGGTCAGGAGGTCCTCGTCCGCCGCGTCGCCTTGCAGCACCACGGCGCGGTCGAGCTGCCCGGCGAGGTGTCCGGCCGCCTTCTCGCTGCGCTCGACGACCTTCACGTCGTAGTCGCGTTCGAGCGCGCGCGCGAGCCGGAGGCCGATGTTGCCGCCGCCCGCGATCATCAGGGTCCGCACCCGGTCCTCCCGGGTGCGCAACTCCCCCAGCACGGTCTCGATGTGCTCGCGGGCGGCGACGAAGAACACCTCGTCGTCGGGCTCGATGATGGTGTCCCCGTTGGGGATGAGGGCGGCGTCGCCGCGGTAGATGGCCGCCACGCGCGCGTCCACCGAGGGCAGGTGCTCGGTCAGGGTGCGCAGCGCCTGCCCCACCAGGGGGCCGCCGTGGTAGGCCCGCACACCCACCATGTGCACCCGGCCCTGGGCGAAGTCGAGCACCTGCAGCGTGCCGGGGTGCTCGATGATGCGCGCGATGGACTCGGTGACGATCTGCTCGGGGCTGATGAGCACGTCCACGGCGAGGCAGCCGGCCTCGAACAGCTCCGGGCGGTCCAGGTAGGCCGGCGCCCGCACGCGCGCGATCTTGGTCTTGGTCTCGAACATGCGCCAGGCGATGAGGCAGGCGAGCATGTTGGTCTCGTCGCTGTCGGTGACCGCGAGCAGCACGTCGGCGTCCTTCGCCCCGGCGCGCCGCAGCACGTCGGGGTGGGAGGCGGAGCCCGCCACCGTGCGCAGGTCGAAGTGCTCCTGGAGCGTGCGCAGCACCTCCACGTCGGTGTCGACCACGGTCACGTCGTGGGACTCGCCGACGAGGTTCGCGGCCACCGAGCTGCCGACCTGCCCCGCTCCCAGGATGAGGCTCTTCATGGGTTGTTCATGCGCGCGTGCTCACGATGGCAGGCGGCCCGCCGCGGACCTGAGCTCGATGCCGAGCTGCTTCAGCTTGCGGTAGAGGTGGCTGCGCTCGATGCCGATGCGGGCCGCAATCTCGCTCATGCTGGCGCCGCCGCGCTCGAGCTGGCGCAGCAGGTAGGTGCGTTCGAACGCCTCGCGCGCCTCCTTGAAGGGCAGGTCGAGGTCCGGTCCGCCGCCCGCACCGCCGGCGCCGCCCGCGCCCGCGTCCGCCGGGGCCGCGCCGAGGGCCGCCTCCACGTCGCGGGCGTCGACGTCCGGTCCGCTGCCGAGGATCATCAGCCGTTGCACCACGTTGCGCAACTCGCGCACGTTCCCCGGCCAGGAGTAGTTGCGCAGCCGGTTCTGGGCGGCGACCCCGAAGCGGCGGTACGGCATCCCTTCGTACGCCGAGAACTCGTCGGCGAACGCTTCGACGAGGGCGGGCACGTCGTCCGCGCGCTCGCGCAGGGGCGGCACCCGGATCGGCACCACGTCGAGCCGGTAGTAGAGGTCTTCGCGGAAGCGGCCGGCCGCCGTCTCCGCGGCCAGGTCGCGGCGCGTGGCGGCGATGACGCGGGCGGTGAAGCGCACCGGCTCGCTGCCGCCGGCGCGGCGGAAGGCGCCGTCCTGCAGCGCGCCCGCGAGGCTCGCCTGCACGCGCAGGTCCATGTCCGCGACGTCCTTCAGGAACACGGCGCCGGCGTTGGCGCGTTCGAGCGGGCCGTAGTGGACGTCGCTTCCGCTCTCGGCGCCGAAGAGGTCCGCCGGCCCTCTCAGCCCAGCGACCGACACCGGCACGAAGGGGCCGTCGCGCCCGGCGCCGAGGGCGTGCAGGTGGCGCGCGAGCAGCGCCTTGCCCGCGCCGGACTCGCCGAGGATGAGGATGGGCGCGTCGTGCGCGGCGCTCCGGCGCGCCTGCTCGCGCAGCGCCTGCATCGCCTCGCTGGCGCCCGCCGGCTCGGGCGCGGCGGCGTCGGGGCGGCGGCGCAGGAGCCGGTTCTCGCGGCTGAGCCGGTCGGCTTCGAGGGCGCGGCGCACCGTCAGCACCAGCTTGGCGAGCGAGATGGGCTTCTCCAGGAAGTCGTAGGCGCCGAGCCGGGTCGCCTCCACCGCAGTCTCGATGGTGCCGTGGCCCGACATCATGATGACCGGCGCGTCGGGCCCTTCGGGACCGGACCACTCGCCGAGCAGGCTGATGCCGTCGGTGCCGGGCATCCAGACGTCGAGCAGCACCGCGTCGGGGCGCCGCGTGCGGCGCATCTCGCGCGCCTCCTCCGCGCTGCCCGCGGCGGCGGCCTCGTAGCCCTCGTCGCTCAGGATCTCGGTGACGAGCGCGCGGATGTCGGGCTCGTCGTCCACCACCAGGACGTGGCTGCGCCGCTCAGCCACCGCCGGCCCCTCCCGCCGCCCGGCGCGGACCGGAGGGCGCGGCGGCCGCGGGCTCCGGGTCCGCGGCGGCGGCCGGCAGCCGCACCACCACGCTCGTGCCGCCCCCGGACCGGTCCTCGGCCCAGATCGACCCTTCGTGCTCCTCCACGATCTTCCTCACGATGGCGAGGCCGATGCCGGTGCCCCTCGGCTTGGTCGTGGCGTAGGGCTCGAACATCTGGTCCCGGATCGCCTCGGGGATGCCGGCGCCCCGGTCCGACACCCGGATCTCGACGTACCCGCTGCCGCCCTCCGAGCCCTCGCGGGTCTCAATGGAGATGCCGGGGTCCGCGTCCGGACCCGCGTCCGCGCTCCGGGCCGGCGCGCCGCCGGCCTCGCGGTTCGCCAGCGCCTCGCGCGCGTTGCGGATGAGGTTGTGGAGGACCTGGTGGAGCTGCCCCGGATCGGCCTCCGCCGGCGGCAGCCGGCCGGCCGGGCGCAGGGCGACCAGGGCGCGGCCCTCCTCGTCGCGGTACAGCTCGGCCACGTCCCGCACCAGCTCGTCGAGGGCGACGGGGCGGGCGCGCCGCGGGGGCATGCGCGAGTAGCGCGAGAAGGCGTTCACCATCTCCTTCAGGCTCTCCACCTGCTGCACGATGACGCGGGTCAGGCGGTCCAGGGGCTCGGCCTCGCCCGGCTCCATGTGCGCCAGGTACTTGTGCCGCAGGCGCTCGGCGGAGAGCTGGATGGGGGTCAGGGGGTTCTTGATCTCGTGCGCGAGCCGGCGCGCCACCTCTTCCCACGCCTTGCCGCGCTGCGCCTCGACCAGGGCGGTCACGTCGTCGAACACGATCACGTGGCCCGGCCGCCCCGAGCGCTCGAAGCCGGACAGCACCGTACCCCGGCACATCAGCACCCGCCGCCCGCCCCGGCCCCGCAGCTCGACCTCCTCGCGCCAGTCCGGCCGGGCGGCGCTGAGGCGCCGCGCGAGCGCGCCGGTGAAGGGGCCGAGCCGCGGGTGGCGCCGCGCGAGCGCGTCGAACGCCGCTCCCGCCAGCTCTTCGGACGGCATCTCCAGGATGTCCTCGGCCATGCGGTTGAACGTCACCAGCCGGCCTTCCCCGCTGATGGTGAGCACCCCCGAGGAGAGCCGCGAGAGCACCGCCTCGAGGTAGGTGCGCTGCTCCTCCAACCGGCGGTGGCTCTCGCGCGCGTCGTCGCGGGCGGCGCCGAGCCGGCGCGTCATGTCGTTGAAGGAGTCCACCAGGAAGCCGACCTCGTCCGGCCCTTCGACCGGCAGCCGGCCCTCGTAGTCGCCGGCCGCCACCGAGCGGGTCATCTCCGCCATCCCGCGCAGCGGGGCGGTGAGGCGCCGCGCCGCGAACACCGCGGCCCACACCGCGGTCAGCAGGCTCACCATCAGCACCAGGGACAGGGTGAGCATGAGGGAGGTCTTGAGCGGGCCGCGCAGGTAGATGAGCCCGCGGTAGTGCTCGAAGGCGCTGCTCACCCCGGCCGCCAGCTCGTTCGCCTCCCCGCCCACCGGGAACAGGGCCTGCACGAACCGCGGCCGCTCGCCGGGCGCCGGGGCCGCGACGTTCACCACCACCCGCATGCGGGTGGGCTTGGCGGGCGGTTCGAGGTCGATGTAGGTCCCGCCCTGGCGCAGCTGCAAGAGCATCGCCTCGTCCGGCGCGGCGGGCACCAGCGGGATGGCGGTGGAGCCGGCCGCGAGCACCCGCCCGTTCGACGACGAGAAGGTGAGCTCCGACGCGCCCAGCATCTCCTGCGTGTCGTGCAGCTGCGAGATGGCCTCCGGCTCGGGGAGGTCGGAGAGCCTGACGGCCAGCAGCTCGACCTGCTTGAGCCGCTCGCGCATGTCGCGGTTGAGGGAGGCGCGGCTCAGCTCGAGCGCGCGTTCGAGCGCGCGCTCGATGCTCACGTCGAGCCAGCTGTCGACGCTGCGGTGCAGGAACTGCACCGAGAAGAGGTAGATGACCAGCACGGGCACGCCCGCGAGCAGGCCGAACACGCCCATCATGCGCACCGTGAGGCGGGCGCCGGGGCGCTCGGCCCGCACCTCGCGCGCGAGCTGCACGGAGTCGCGCACGAGCAGCACCGACAGCACGGCGAGGCCCACCGCGGTGAGCGCGATGAGCAGGGTGTAGGACTCTGCGAAGCGGGCCGGATTGCGGGTGGCATCGCTCAACGCGAACAGCGAGGCGAGCAGGAACGCGGCCAGCGCCGCGAACCGCCATCCTCCGCCCGGCCGCCGCCTCCGGCCTGCAGGCGCGGCGGCGGGGGCGCGCACCGGCGGCTCGGCGCCCGGCGGCGCCTCGGCGGCCGTCTCTCTCATGACCGCCCCCCCTTCAGCAGGCAGGCGTGGAAGAAGCCGTCCATGCCGTCGTCCCCGGGCAGGATCTGGCGGCCGTGTCCGGCCGCACGGCCCCACTCGATGCCGGCGGGCTCGGCGTCGCCGTGGCGTTCCAGGAAACGGGCCGCCTGGCGCGCGCCTTCCTGCCGGAACACCGAGCAGACAGCGTACACCACCCGCCCCGAGGGGGCCAGCATGTCCCAGGCGGCGTCGAGGAGGGCGGCCTGGCGCTCTGCGAACGCCTCGAGGTCGGCCGGGCGGCGGTGCAGCTTCACGTCGGGGTGGCGGCGGATGACTCCGGACCCCGAGCAGGGGGCGTCGATGAGGATGCGGTCGAACCTCCTCCCGTCCCACCACCCGCCGGGCGCGGCGGCGTCGGCGGCCACCGTGCGCACGGCGGCGCCGGCGCCGGTGCGGGCGAGGTTCTCGGTCACCCGCACGAGCCGTTCGGGGTCGGCGTCCACCGCCACCAGCTCGCCGAGGCCGGGTTCGAGGTCGAGCATCTGCACGGTCTTCCCGCCGGGCGCGGCGCAGGCGTCGAGCACCCGCTGGCCGGGCGCGAGGTCGAGGAGGGGGGCGGCGAGCTGGGCGGCGGCGTCCTGCACCGACGCCTCGCCCGCGGCGAAGCCGGGCAGGGCGTCCACGTCCACCGGCCCGCCGAGCACCACCGCGTCCGGGGCCAGCGGGTGCGGGGCGGCGTCGAGGCCGGCGGCGCGCAGGCGTTCGAGGTAGGCCGCGCGCCCGCCGCTCCGGCGGCTCGCGCGCACGGTCATGGGCGCGCGCTCCTGGTTGGCGGCGAGCACCGCCTCCCAGTCGTCCGGCCAGTCGGCCCGCACCCGCTCCGCGAGCCAGCGGGGGTGGGCGTAGCGCGCTTCGGGCTCCGGCGAGTCGCGCAAGGCGGCGAGCCACGCGTCGCGCTCGGCCGCCGCGCGCCGCAGCACCGCGTTCACGAGGCCGCGCGCGCTCCGGTGGCGCCCGGCCAGGGGCACCGTCTCGTGCACCGCCGCGTGCGCGGGGATGCGGGTGTGCAGGACCTGGTAGAGCCCGAGCACGAGCACGGCCTCGAGCCGCGCCTTGCGCGCTCCGAGGGGCCGCTCGACGAGCCCGGCCAGCACCTGGCGCAGCGCCGGCAGCCGGCGCACCGTGCCCGCCGCCAGCTCGCGCGCGAGCGCGCGTTCGCGCGGGTCGGCGAGGGGGCGGCAGTGCTCGGCGAGCGCCGCGGTGAGGGAGCGCCCGCCGATCAGCACCCGGCACAGCACGTCGAGCGCGGCGCGGCGGGCGTCGCCCCCGCCGTCGCCGCGGGCGCCGGCGCGGCTACGCTCCGAGCCGCTGTCCGGGCGCAAGGAGCCGGCCATTCAGGAATTCCCGCGCGCCCATCGCCCGGCCGCCGGGCCGTTGCAGCCGCAGCAGCCGCAGCCGTCCGCCGCCGGTCTGGACCTCGATGCCGCCGTCGGCGCCGGCGGCGAGGACGGTGCCGGGCGGCGGCGCGTCCGGCGGCGGACGGCCGCCGGGCAGTGCCTCGGCGCCCAGCACCCGCAGCCGGTCCCCGCCGGCGAAGGTGCAGGCCACGGGCCACGGATCGAACGCCCGCACCATGCGTTCGAGCCGGGGCGCGTCCTGGCGCCAGTCGATCACCGCCTCCTCCTTGCGCACGCGGGGCGCGAGGGTGGCCGCCGCATCGTCCTGGGGGCGTGGCGCGAGCGCATCCCGCTCGATCCCCTCCAACGCCTCCCCGAGCGCCTGCGCCCCGAGGCGGGCGAGCCGGGTGGTGAGGGCGCCCGCGTTGTCGCCGGGGGCGATGGGAAGGCTTCGCGCCAGCAGCACGGGGCCGGTGTCGAGGCCCGCGTCCATCTGCATGATGCTGACCCCGGTCTCGGTGTCGCCTGCGAGCAGCGCGCGCTGCACCGGGGCCGCCCCGCGCCAGCGCGGGAGCAGCGAGGCGTGCACGTTGATGCACCCGGCGGCGGGGAGTGCGAGCACGTCCGGCGGGAGCAGGAGGCCGTAGGCGGCGACCGCCACCACGTCCGGGCGGTACGCGGCGAGGCGCGCGCGCGCGTCGGCGCCGCGCAGGCCGGCGGGCTGCTCGAGCGCGAGGCCCAGCTCGAGGGCGGCGGACTTGACCGGGCTCGCGGCCATGCGCCGGCCCCGGCCTGCGGGCCGGTCGGGCCGGGTCCAGACGGCCGCCACCCGGTGCGGGCCGGCCGCGAGGGCGCGGAGCGACGGGACCGCGAACTCCGAGGTCCCCGCGAATACGACGACCACGGGCGAGGGGTCAGGCGGTCGCCTCGCGCCGCCGCTTCGCCGCCTGCTTGCGGATCCGGTGCTGCTTGAGCCGCGACAGGTAGTCGACGAACAGCCGGCCGTCGAGGTGGTCGATCTCGTGTTGCAGGCACGCCGCGAGCACTCCCTCGGCCTCGAACGACAGCGGCGCCCCGTCGCGGTCCAGCCCTTCGATGCGGACCCGCGCGGCGCGCGCCACCGTCTCGTAGACCCCGGGCACGGACAGGCACCCTTCCTCGAACTCCGCCCGCTCATGCTCCTCGGTCACGCGCGGGTTGACGAGGGCGACCGGGGAGTCGCGCCCGGGCGAGACGTCCGCCACCACCACGCGCTTCGGCACGCCGACCTGCACCGCCGCGAGCCCGATGCCTTGCGCGGCGTACATCGTCTCGAGCAGGTCGTCGACCAGCCGGCGGGTGCCGGCGTCGACCGCCTCCACGGGCGCGGCGACGTTGCGCAGCCGCGGGTCCGGGTGATGCAGGATCGGAAGCGTCGCCATGCCGCCGATTATAGACCGCACCCGGCGGACGGGTTACCATCGCGGCTCCACGCCGCACCCGCGAGGACGCGACCATGACCACTCGCCGTACCCCCCCCCCCCCCGCGTATGGCGGACGCCGCGCCTGACGCCGCTGGGCGGCGAGGACACGGACGGGGCCACCGCGATGATGGCAATGGCGCCGTACACCGTACCGAAAGAATACGAGCTCCCGACCGAGCTGACCCCGCCGAGTAATCCGAACAACTACAACGACAACTACGGCCCGTCGTAAGGCGTCCGGACGGGAGGGCCTTCGCGGCCGCCATGGAGGCCGGCCCACTCGCCGCAACGGAGATGGTCGCGCCCCTCCGCCCGGGCCAAGGGGCGGGGTCGCAGGCGCCGCCGCATAGCGCCGCGCCCGGACGAAGGGAAGACCGCCGGGGCTTATACTCCCCCCCGAGAGCCCCGGGGGCGTTTCGCAGCGTTCCCGAGACCGCTTCGGTCTTTACGGGCGCGCGGGCGGATGGGTGGGGGCGCGGAGTTGCCGGCTCCAGCGGGACGGACGGCGAGGGCGAGAACGGTGGCAAAGCTGGAAGACCTCCAGGAGTTCGTCGACTCGAGAGGCGGAAACCGCGGGAGGGCGGAGTTCTTCGTCGGCAGGAAGGACGAGCTCGCGGTGATCGAGAACGCCTGCGTCCAGACGATCAAGCGCAAGACGAACCCGGATCCGGCGGAGAGCATGAACGATCCGGGTGGGCTCCTGTTCTCGGGCGCGCCCGGCATGGGCAAGACGGCGCTCTTGATGGAGGCGCGGGCCATCGCCCAGGACGCCGCGCAAGACGACGCCCGTGAAGGCGTGCACGACCTGCCCAGGATCGTGGGCGCGATCCGCGAGAGGCTCCAGTTTGAAAAGTTCGCAACGCCGCTCGTCGTCAATGCCGCGCCCGGACAGCTGACGGACGAGAAGCCGCTTCTGGAGCTCTGCGCCGAAGAGGCGCGCCGGTTGAGAGACGGCGCAACCGCGAGATCGCTCGCGCTGGGCGCGAGCATCCTGGCCGACCAGTTCACCCGCATCGATTCGGACAGGGTGATCGACGAGCTCGGCAAGATCGACATCCTCCAGCGCCCGCTCGTCGTCCTGCTGATCGACGAAGCGCAAAACTCGAACGAAGACAACAGGAAGCTCTACGAGATGCTTCACCTCGGCCTTCACCAGCTGCCGATCGTTTCCGTCTTCGCAGGTCTCTCCGATTCGAGAGCGGCGCTCAAGAGAGCGGGCATCTCGAGGTTCGCGCATGGACACCACCTGCGACTGGGCAGTCTGGCCGAAGAGGACTGCAAGGAAGCGATGAAGGCGTTCCTCGACCGGTACGAGATCGACACGGGGAGCGCAGGGGCGCCGTTTTGGGAGGACTTCGCCGTAGAGAACAGCTCGCTGTTCCCCCACCACCTCAACACGGTGCTGATAGCCTCGGCGGAGACCGCGCTCGCCGACGGTGGAAAGCTCCACCGCAGCGACCGCACGAAAGTCCAGGGGAGGGTGGAAACGCGTAAGCAGGGATACTACGAGGATCGAGCCGACGACTTCACGGCCGAAGAGAGGCAAGTTGCCGCCATCGTGGTCGTAAAAGCGACCCTCGACATGGAAGATCCCCACCGGACGGCGAGGGACGAGTTGGCCGGCGTCCCTACCAAGAGCGTCAGGGCGGACGGCGCTCCGGACGTGATCGGGTTCGTCGAGAGGATGGTCCACAGCGGCATGCTGCAGGAGATCGGGCAGGGGCGGTACGAGTGCCCGATCCCGTCCTTCGCCCTCTGGCTGGACCGGGACTATGGAGACGGACGCTACGCGCGAACAGCGGAGCCCGGCGGGAGCTAGATGGTAACCCGTCCGCCGGGGGCGGTCTATCGTGCGTGCGGGCGCGGGGCGCTAGGCGGCGGTGCGCCGCAGCCACCACCAGCCGAGTGCGGCGAGGGCGGCCACGGGCGCCACGGCCGCCGCCGCGACCGGCCAGTCGTGGACCATGGAGCTCTGGACGGCCACCTTCTGCAC
>CAZSPS010000071.1:0-12113 GCA_964608875.1 uncultured Ectothiorhodospiraceae bacterium | reverse complement strand
TTTCGCGAGGCCAGTGCCTGGTCGTGACGGCGAGGAGCGCCGCGCCCCCGAGCAGCACGGCGAAGGCGAGCGAGCGGGTGTCCGTCATCCACACGGCGGCGGCCAGGAACAGCAGGAGGAGGGTCGGCGCGGCCGCCTTGCCCGTTTCGACGGGGCTCCGGGTGACGGCCAGCAGCCACATCCCGGCGGCGATGGGAACGGCCACCGCCAGGTGGGAGCCGAATGTGTCCACGCTGTTGGTGAGGCCGGCCAGCCGCCTGTGATCGAGGACGGGCCAGATATGCGTCTCCTCCAGCGTGGTCATGGCGTTCCAGACCGGTTCGAGCGCGGCCGTCCAATAGAGCACGGCCAGCCCGAACGCCGCCGACGCCGAGACCGACAGCACGATCGCGTACAGGAGGAGCCTCACGTTGCCGGCGGCGACCGCCGCGTAGGTGGCGGCGGCGATGCCGAGGCCGACGCCCATGCGCGCGATCCGGGTGTATTCGAGGGTGCCGGTGGCGAGGTGCACCGAGGCCGCCCAGACCGTCATCAGGAGCCCGGAGAGCAGGAACAGGGCGAAGCTCCGGTGTACCTCGATGCGCCCCCCCATCGCCATGCGGAGCGCCAAGACCCCGATCGCGGCGAGCGCCAGCAGCACGTTCGGCCCGCCGAGCGGAAGCGGCGTGCTCGCCAGCAGGATGCTGGCCGCGAAGGTGAGCAGGACGAGCTGGAACAGCCAGCGGTCGAGACGCTCGGGAAGCGCCTCCTGCGGCGCCGCGCCGAGCCGCCGGAAGAAACGGCGCGGGTCGTACGACGGCCGCCGCCGCAGGGAAGGGTCAGGGCGCATCCGGAATGCGCGGTACCGTGACTCCGATGAGGGTGTCGCGGGTGATGAGCTCCTCGAGCGCCTCCTCGCTCCATCCTTCGGTGCCGGCCGGCCGCAGGGGCAGGATCATGTAGCGCATGTCGGCGGTGCTGTCGTGCACCCGGAGCTCCACGTCCGGGTCGAGCTCGGTGCCGAACTCCGCCAGCACCCGGCGCGGCTCGCGCACCGCCCGGCTGCGGTAGCTGCGCGACTTGTACCAGTCCGGCGGCAGGCCGAGCAGGAACCGCGGGTAGCACGAGCACAGCGTGCACACCACGAGGTTGTGCGTTTCGGGGGTGTTCTCCATCACCAGGATGGGGATCGGCCCGACGTCGATGCCGAGCTCCGATGCGGCCGCCTTCGAGTCGGCGAGGAGCCGCCGGCGGAAGCCGTCGTCGGTCCAGGCGCGGGCGGCGAGGCGCGCGCCCCGGGCCGGGGTGATTGCGTCGATGCGGTCGAGCTGGGCGCGCATCTCGTCCGCGCTGAACACCCCTTTCTCGATGAGCAGCCCGGTCACCGCCATCTGCAGGACCTGGTGGTAGGCGAGGGGGGCGTCTTCCAGATCGGGCTGGGGAGGATGGTGGTGGGTGGGGTCCACGTCGTACGGGCCGTGGCCGTGATGGTGGCCGTGGCCGTGATCGTGCCCGTCGTGGTCGTGCCCGCCGTGCTCGTCGTGGTCGTGGTCGTTCATGCCGCTTCCTTCGGGGCCGCTTCCAGCCAGTGCTCGTAGAGCTCGATCTCCACCCGGTCCCGCCCGGCGCCGCCGTAGTCCGGCCACAACGACCGGCTCGCAAAGCTGACCCGGTACAGCACCTCGCGCGCCGCGTCCCGCTCCCCGTAGGCGAGCTGCTCGGGGTTGCGGTAGCGCCCGCAGACCCGCTCGACCTCGCCGGTCTTGCCGCGGCAGTACCACGGGGTGCGCACGTGGCCGGGCGGGTAACGTTCGTAGACCCGGACCCGGTCGCCCGGCGCGAATCTCGGGGCGGGCTCGTGCTGCATCGGGGGCGGGCTCCAGGTTTCGGCTTCGTTTCCGGGCGGGACGGCGGGTGCGGGCGGCGCGCGCGCCTAGGGGAACAGGGGCCGTTCCCCGGCCTCGATCTCCTGCATGCGGCGGCCGAGCTCGCTCACGCCGATGACCTTCTTCTCGAGCAGGAGGTTGGTCATCGAGGACATCCAGCGCTCGTAGTAGCCGTAGCGGTCGTAGGCGTCCGCGCCGAGCTCCTCGATTCCCCGGCGCAGCTCGTCCACCCCGACGATCCCGCGCTCCCCGAGCAGGCGCATGAGCGCGTCCACGCGCTTCTCCCACGGGGCCTTGTCGTGCTCTTCTCGGTCGATGGGCCCGGCTTCGAGCCCGCCCATGTCGTGATGGCGGCGCGTATCGGTCATGGCGATCCTCCCTCCGGGCTCCATTGTGGCCGCATCTTCGCGCCGCGTCCATAGGCGCACGCATGGGAAGGGAAGGCCGCCGGAACCGGGAATAGGGAAGGAGGGGGGAACGGCCGAAAAAAACCGTTCCCACTCCCCGGAGCGGGGAGTGGAACGCTGGCTCCGAGAAACCGGACGGGTGCGTCGGCGGCCGGTGGGCCGCCACGCCCCGGGATGGCTTCAGCCGTGGATCTGGTACATGGGGAGCTTCTTGAACGCCTTCACGTCGATCTGGCGCTCGGTGAGGATCTGCTGGACCCACTTCGGCGAACGGCCGACCCCGCTCCAGGTGTCGGAAGGGTTCTGCGGGTTTCTGAACTTCGCCGGCATCGAACGCTTCTTTCCGGTGGTGCCGCCGCCCAGCTCGGGGAAGATGTCACCCAGCTTGTAGCCTTCGGCGGTGACCCGGCGTTCCAGCTCGCGCCTCAGCTCCTGGCGCTTGCCTTTTTCGCGGGAGGCCATCTCGGTCTGCGCCTGGCTGACGAGCGAAGAAAGCTCATCGGCGCTCATGTTCCTGAGGTCGACGCTCATGTCGTGTTCTCCTTCGGTTGTACCGTTTGTTTACCTGGCAACGATTCCGCCCGCGCCGTATCGGATAGGCCGGTTCCGGTGCGGACGGAATGATTTTATCCCGTATGTCCTCTCGGCGCTATGCATGCATGCGTGCGTACATACGAGGGCGCGAACTATACGGGTATCGGATACGGATTGGAAGACTATCCCCCGATTTTCTTCCCGGGCCGCATGACGGCCCGGTCCGGCTCAGTTGCGGCCGGTGACGAGCTCGAGTACGTCGCGGTCCTCTACCCGGTAATCGCGCCCCACCTGCCGTCCGTTGCGGGACGGGGCCCTCCACAGCCGTCCGAACTTCAGGTTCTCCGCGATCTCCTGGTGCACGAGGTATGCCACGTCGTACACGGTATCGCCGCGGCGCACCGTGAACGGCTGCCCGAAATCGGGCGGCCGGCCGGGGGCCTTGGTATACACCCGCACCACCCCGAGCGCCTCGAACAGCCACGCCGCGAGCCCGTCGAGGCCGGCGCCGCTGCGCGCGGAGACGGTCATCGCCGGATAGTCGAGCCCCAGCAGCTCCTGCAGGCTCGAAAGCTCGCCCTCCGTGTCCGGCCCTTCGCCGGCGCAGGTCGCCACCAGGACGGTCGGCAGCCGGATGGCGAACGGGTCCTCGAGCTCTTCTTCGCCGCCCCTTTCCTGCGGCGCCCGGACGCCGTCCCAGCCGGGGTCCAGGGTGATCCTGCGCCCCGCGAGCACGGTCAGCAGCTCGTTCAGCTGCTCGGGGCAGTCCGGGGCGCGCACGTCGACCACGACGAGGGCCGCGTCCGCCGGCTGCAGCGCGTTCACGATCCACGGCACGGTGTGGCGGGCGGTGATCGGCGGCAGGTCCACGAGCTGCAGGTGCACGTCCTCGTAGGGCAGCATCCCCGGCTGCGGGAGCTGGGTGGTGAACGGATAGGGGCCCGACTCCGCGCGCGAGCCGGTGAGCCGGTCGTGGAGGGTGGACTTGCCCGAGTTGGGGGGGCCGAGCAGCGCGACCTGGGCCGCCCCCTCGGGGCGCACGACGTGGCTCGGGCCGGTGCGGGCGCCGCCCTTGCGGCTGGCGCTCACCTCCTCGGTGAGCTGCTTGATGCGGGTCTTGATGTCCGCCTGGAGGTGCTCGGTCCCCTTGTGCTTGGGGATGGTGCGGAGCATCTCGCGCAGCCCTTCCAGGCGCTCGCGCGGCCCGCTCGCCTGCCGGAACGCCGCCTGCGCCGTCTTGTATTCCGGGCTCAGGTTCGCGGGCATGGGGCCTTGCCGGGGACGTTTGCTGCCTTGGGTCGCATCGGCCCGCAAGGGTGGCCCATCCGCCGCCGAAGGTCAAAGGCGGACCCCGGCCGGTCCGATCCGGGCGGCAGCGGGCGGGCGCCGGTTGGTTTACCATCCGGCGGCCGGACGTCGAGGGGAGGCGATGCGTCATGCGCTATTCGGACGTGGAGATGATCGAGAAGCTGGTCGGGTTCCCGACCGTTTCCCGGGACTCGAACCTCGACCTCATCGAGTTCGTGCGCGAGTACCTCGCCGCGCACGGGGTCGAGAGCCGGCTCGTTCCGAACGAGGACGGCACCAAGGCGAACCTCTACGCCACGGTCGGCCCCGCCGTGGAGGGCGGGGTGGTGCTGTCCGGGCACACCGACGTGGTGCCGGTGGACGGACAGCCGTGGGACACCGACCCCTTCGTCCTCGCCGAGCGCGGCGGCCGGCTCTACGGCCGCGGCACCTGCGACATGAAGAGCTTCAGCGCCTGCGCCCTCGCCCTGGTGCCGGAGATGGTGCAGGCGGGGCTCGAACGCCCCATCCACTTCGCGCTGTCCTACGACGAGGAGGTCGGCTGCCGGGGCGTCGGCTCGATGATCGCGGAGCTGGCCGGGCGCGTGCCCGCGCCGCGGGCGGTCATCGTGGGGGAGCCGACGGACATGCGCCTGGTGAACGCGCACAAGGGCATGAACGGCTTCGAGACGGTGGTGACCGGGCACGAGGCGCACTCCAGCCAGACCCACCGGGGGGTGAGCGCGGTGATGACCGCCGCGCGCCTCATCCACTTCATCGACGCCATGGCGCGCGAGTGCGCGGAGCGGGCGCGCCCGGAGTCCGGCTTCGCCCCTCCCTACACTACGATCCACGTGGGGATGGTGAAGGGCGGCACGGCCCCGAACATCATCTCGCGCGAGTGCCGCTTCTTCTGGGACCTGCGCAACATGCCGGACGAGTCGCCGGATACGTACCTCGAACGCTTCACGGCGTACTGCCGCGACGAGGTGCTGCCCGAGATGCGCGCACGCGCGCCGGGGACGGACATCGAGACCGTGAGGCACTTCGCGAGCCCCGGCCTGCGGGCCGAGCCGGGGAGCGCGGCGGACCAGCTGGTGCGGGCCCTCACCGGCGACAACGACACCGGGGTCGTGTCCTACGGCACCGAGGCCGGCCAGTTCCAGGAGGCGGGCTTCTCCACCATCATCTGCGGGCCGGGGTCCATCGATCAGGCGCATCAGCCGAACGAGTACATCGAGCGCTCCCAGGTGGACCTCTGCACGGCGACGCTGCGCCGCCTCATCGCGCTGCAGGCGGGAGGATGACCACCATGACCACCGCGAACTGCTGGGGCGACGCGACGGAGTACGACTACGAGGCGCTCGTCGCCGCCCTCGACCGCTACCTGCGGCTCAAGACCTTCCCGGTCGGCATGCGGCGCTACCGCACGCTGGAGGAGATGGAGGCCGTGCCCCGCATCCGCCGCCCGGACCCGGCCGAGAAGCTCGCCACCGACCAGGTGGTGGGCCAGAGCCGGTGGATCGGCTGGACCGTCGGCATCACCATGGACAACCTCATGGGCGCGCAGTGCGGGGCGGTGATCGGCCTCCATCCGCGCAACCGCGAGTGGTTGAGCGGGGAGCGGATGCACGGCGTGTGGTACGGGACGCTCGAGGACAGCGCCGCCCACCAGGCCGCGATGTCCTGCGCCTCCTACGGCGAGTACGAGGCGCTCGCGGTCTCCCCCCTCACCGCGGGCCGCATCGACAACCCCGACATCTGCCTCGTCTACGCCACCCCCGGCCAGATGATCACCTTCATCAACGGCCTGCAGTACCGCAACTACCGCAAGTACACCTTCACCTGCGTCGGCGAGAGCGCGTGCGCGGACTCCTGGGGGAACGCGCTCAAGACGGGCGAGCCGTCGGTGTCCATCCCGTGCTACGCGGAGCGCAAATTCGGGGGGGTGCAGGACGACGAGCTGCTGGTGGCGCTCCCCCCGAGCTTCCTGCCCCAGGTGGTGGCCGGCCTGGAGGCGTTGAGCCGCAACGGGCTGCGCTATCCGATCCCGAGCCACGGCATCCAGAAGTCGCCGCTCGACAGCATCCAGGCAAGCTACGGCTGAGCCCCGCGGCGCGCGGCGGCGGCGCCGCGGCCACGGGCCGCAACGGAAGGAGACGGAGATGCGTTGGGGAAGGTTCGAGGCGGACGGCCAGATCCGGTACGGGATCGTGCACGGCGGCGAGGACGGCGGGGCGGCGGGCGGCGAGGTGGAGTTCGTCATCGGCAGCCCGTTCTCGGGCTACGAGCCGGCGGCGGACCGCCGGCCGCTCGATTCGGTGCGCATCCTCACCCCGGTCGAGCCGCGCACGTTCTACGCGGCGGGGCTCAACTACCTCGGGCACGTGAAGGAGCAGGCGGAGCGCCGGGGCAAGGAGCCGGACGTGCCCCGGCAGGCGGACATCGGCTACCGGGCCAACAACGCGCTCATCGCCCACGGCGAGCCGATCATCATCCCGCGCGACTCCGAGGGGCCGGTGGAGTACGAGGGCGAGCTGGTGGCGGTCATCGGCGAGCGCGCCAAGGACCTCACCCCGGAGAACGCGCTCTCGTGCGTGCTCGGGTTCACCATCGGCAACGACGTGAGCGAACGCGGCTGGCAGCGCTCGGACCGCACCCTGTGGCGGGCCAAGAACACCGACACCTTCAAGCCGATGGGGCCGTGGATCGAGACCGAGGCGGACCTCGGCGCGCTCGAGACGATCGTGCGCGTGAACGGCCGCGAGACCATCCGCTTCCCCACCTGCGGCATGCTGTTCTCGGTGGAGGCGTTCCTGGTGCGCATGTCCCGCTACCTCACGCTGCATCCGGGCGACGTGGTGTGGATGGGCACGGAGGGGAAGTCGCCGGCGCTCGCGCCGGGTGACCGGGTGGACGTCGAGATCGTGGGGATCGGGACGTTGAGCAACCCGGTGGAGGCGCAGCCGTGACCGGGGCGGACGGAGGCGCGCGCCGCGGCGGTAGCCCCGGCAGCCCCGGCGGCGCGCCCCGCCCCATGGAGGGAGTGCGGGTCATCGACGCCGCGACGTTCCTCGCCGCCCCCTTCTGCGGGACCCTGCTCGCGGAGTTCGGGGCGGAGGTGATCAAGGTCGAGCAGCCGGGCGCGGGGGACCCGCTCAGGCGCTTCGGCACCGCGAGCGCGAGCGATACCGGCGACACCCTCATCTGGCTGCAGGAGGCGCGCAACAAGAAGTCCGTGACCCTGGACCTCCGCCGCCCCGAGGGGGCGGAGCTGTTCAAGCGGCTCGCGGCCGAGGCCGATGTGCTGGTGGAGAACTTCCGCACCGGCACCCTGGAGCGTTGGGGCGTGGGCTGGGAGACCCTGCACGAGGTGAACCCGCGGCTGGTCATGGTGCGCATCACGGGCTTCGGGCAGACCGGGCCGAAGGCCCGCGACCCGGGGTTTGCGCGCATCGCCCACGCCTTCGGCGGCTTGAGCTACCTCGCGGGCGAGCCGGACGGGCCGCCCCTGATGCCGGGCTCCACCACCTTGGGCGACTACCTCGCGGGCACCTACGGCGCGTTCGGGGCCCTGATGGCGCTGCGCGCCGCGGAGCGCACCGGCGAGGGCCAGTACATCGACATCGCGCTCTACGAGCCGGTGTTCCGCTACCTCGACGAGATGGCCGCCGCCTACGCGCACACCGGCTACGTGCGCGAGCGCATGGGGGCGGATACCGTGAACGTGGTCCCGCACAGCCACTACCCGACCGCGGACGGCAAGTGGGTGGCCATCGCCTGCACCAACGACCGCATGTTCAAGCGCCTCGCGGACACCATGGGGCAGCCGGAGCTGGCCGGCCCCGAGCGCTACGGCCTGGTCGCGAACCGCCTCGCGAGGCGCGCCGACGTGAACCGGGCGGTGGGGGAGTGGACGGGGTCCCTGCCGCAGGCGGAGGTGCTCGCGCGCTGCGCGGCGGGGGAGGTGCCGTGCGGCCCCATCCACAGCGTGGCCGACCTCTTCGCCGACGAGCAGTACCGGGCGCGGGGCGACCTGCTGACGTTCGAGGACGAGCGGGCGGGCGCCGTGACCATGCCCGCCGTGTTCCCGTTCCTGTCCGGGACCCCGGGCCGGGTGGACCATCTCGGCCCCCCGCTCGGGGCGCACGTGGACGAGGTCTTCGGCGGCCTCCTCGGTCTCGACGCAGCGGAGATCGCGCGCCTGCGCGAGCAGGGCGTCATCTGAGCCCGGACCCGGCGCGCCCGGCGTCCGGGCCGCCGTTCAGTGCCGCCGGCGCGGCGGGTGGGCCCGGATCGCCTCCTCGTTCAGCTCCGTCCCCCAGCCGGGGCCGGCGGGCACCTTCAGATGCCCGTCCTCGATCTCGGGGGGGCGGGTCACCAGGTCGTCCTTCCACGGCACGTCGTCGATGTCGATCTCCATCACCCGGAAGTTCGGGATCGCGGCGCAGAAGTGGGCGCTCATCAGGGTCGAGAGGTGCCCGTAGAAGTTGTGGGGGGCGACGTTGGTCTCGTACGCCTCCGCCATGGCCGCGATCCGGAGCGCCTCCCACGCGCCGTTCCACGGCACGTCGACGATGGCGACGTCCATCGCGGCGTGCTCGAAGTAGGGCCGGAACCCGCGGATGCCGAACAGCGACTCGCAGGACGCGATGGGAGTGCCGACGCTCGCGCGGATGCGGGCGAGGGCGGCTGGGTCGTAGGTGTCGATCTCGAACCACGCGAGCCCGAGGTCGTCGAGGGCGCGGGCCACCTTGAGGTAGCCCTCGGTCTTGAAGTTGAAGTTGAGGTCGAGGTGGATGCCCATGCCGGGGCCGGCGCCGTCGCGAAGGGCGCCGAGCTGGCGGCGCAGCGCATCGACGATCCGCGGCTCCGCGTTCAGCTCAGGCCAGCCCGGCGTGCCGGCGAAACCCGGCATGTGCAGGCGTGGACCGTCTTCGCCGAAGAGGAAGACGTTGGTCTTGAGGCCGCGGAAGCCGCGCTCGCGGACCTCCCCGGCGAGCGCCGCCAGGTCGTCGAGGGTCTCGATGGGCGGGCGGCCGACGTGCTGCGCGGGCGCCCCGAAGCGGTAGGTGCCGCAGTGCGACCAGTAGAGCTCGAGCCGCTCGCGCACCGCCCCGCCGAGCAGGCTGTGGACCGGGACCCCGAGGGCCTTGCCCTTGATGTCGAGGAGCGCGTTCTCGATGGCCGCGATGGCCTGCTGCACCATGCCCCCCGGCGCCTGGCGGGTGGCGGCGTAGAGCTTCGCGCCGATGCGGGCGGTGGCCAGGGGGTCCTCGCCCGCCACCAGGCTTTCCGCCAGCCGCTCGATCACCCCGCTGAGGCCGGGGCTCCCGTAGCACTCGTTGTACTCGCTGATCCCCGTCAGCCCTTCGTCCGTCGTCACCTTGAGGAAGGAGAAGTCGCGCCACCCCGCGTCGCAGTGCAGCGTCTCGCAGCCCGTGACCTTCATCGCACTCCCCCGTGTGCCGTCCGCCGCGCGCCGTCCCGTCCCGTGCGCCGCCCGCGATGATAGCGGTCAGCCGCCCTCGTCGAGCGCGAGGTCCATGGCGGTGGGGCGCCCGAGGCTGCGGCGGTCCACGGCCACGGCCTTGACCAGGGCGTAGACCCGGCGGCCGGGGGCGAGCTCGAGGTCGTCCACCGAGCGGCGCATGATCCGGGCCCACAGCGGCGCCCCCACGTCCAGCAGGACGTGCGCCTGCGGCCCCTCGCCGGGGCCGATCTCGACCACGGTGCCGGGCAGGACGTTGAGGATGCTGGTGCGCCCCGGCGGATCGAGGGCGATGGCCACGTCGCGCGAGCGGATGCGGAGGTTGATCTCCGACCCCACCGCCATCTCGACGCGCGGGCCGATCACCTCCATCCTCCCGAACGCGAAGCGGGTGGTGCCGGCCGCGGGGTCGTGGCCCGCGACCCGCATGCGCACGATCGAGCCCGCGTCCAGCCGGCCCGCGTAGCTCCTGAGGTCGAAGCGGTTGGAGACGGTCTCGATGGGTCCGCTCGCCACCACCTGCCCCTGGCTCATGAGCACCAGGCCGGTGGCGAGCCGCACGACCTCGTCGATCTCGTGGCTCACGTAGAGGATGGGGATCGAGAGCTCCCCGGCGAGGCGCTCCACGAAGGGCAGCAGGTCCTCCTTGCGGTCCTGGTCGAGCGAGGCGAGCGGCTCGTCCATCAGGAGCAGGCGCGGGTTGGCGAGCACCGCGCGCGCGAAGGCGGCGCGCTGGCGCTCGCCTCCGGACAGGCCGGCCGGCCGGCGGCCGAGCAGCGGCTCGAGGTCCATAAGGCGGATCACCGTCTCCGGCGCGAACCGCCGTTCGCCCTTGGGCGTGCGCCGGTGCCCGTAGAGCAGGTTGCCCTGGACGGTCAGGTGGGGGAACAGGCGCACGTCCTGGAAGACGAAGCCCGCCCGCCGCTCGCGCGCGGGCACGAACGTCCCGCTCTCTTCGTCCTGCCAGACTTCGCCGTCGAAGACGATGCGCCCGCGGGCGCCCGGCTCGAGGCCGGCCAGCACGCGCATGAGGGTGGTCTTGCCGCAGCCCGAGCGGCCGAAGAACGCGGTGACCCCGGAGAGCCGGAGGTCGAGCGACACCTGCAGGCGGAAGTCCTCGCGCGTCAGGGCCGCGTCCGCCTGCAGGCGGGGCGTGGCGGCGGCGGCGGCGCGCGCGGCGGCGGGCGCCGGTGCGGGGCCGTCAGCCGCCATGGACCGGGAAGCGCCGGTTCACCGCATACACGGTGAGCAGCACCAGGAAGCAGAACGCGACGAGGCCGGCGGACAGGACGTGGGCGGATGCGTAGTCGAGGGTCTCGACGTACTCGAAGACGGCGATCGAGACCACCCGCGTCTCGCCCGGGATGTTGCCCCCGACCATGAGCACCACCCCGAACTCCCCGAGGGTGTGGGCGAAGCCGAGGACGGCGGCGGTGACGAAGCCGCGCCGGGCCATGGGCACCGAGACCGTGAAGAAGGCGTCGAGCGGGCGCGCGCGCAGGGCGGCGGCGGCCTCCAGGGGCGCGCGCCCCACGGCCTCGAAGGCGCCCTGCACGGGCTGCACCACGAAGGGCAGCGAGTAGAAGACGGAGGCCACCACCAGGCCCTCGAAGGAGAAGGTGAGGGTCTCGCCGGTCACGGACAGGACCAGGCCGCCGAGCGGACCCGTGGGGCTGAGCAGCAGCAGCAGGTAGAAGCCGAGCACCGTGGGCGGCAGCACCAGGGGCAGGGCGACCACCGCCTCTACCAGCACCCGCGCCCGGCGCCTGGTGTTGGCGAGCCACCAGGCGATCGGCGTGCCGACCAGCATCAGGATCGTCACGGTGACGGCGGCGAGCTGCAGGCTCAGCCACAGGGGGGCGAAGTCGAACGTCATGCCGGAGCGGGGCCGCCGCGCTTCATTGCGCGGGCGCCGAGTAGCCGAAGGACTCGATGCGCCGGCGCACGTCCGGCTCGGCGAGGAAGGCGAAGAGGGCCGCGGCGGCCTCGTTGTCCTCCGCCCGCAGGAGCAGGACCGCGTCCTGGCGGATCGGCCGGTGGAGGGAGTCGGGGACGATCCACGCGCTCCCGGTCTCCACGCTCTTCTTGCCGCCGCCGGCCTTGGCCTCCGCCTCCGCCTGGTTCATCCTGGCCCGCAGCTGGGACAGTGCGATGAAGCTCAACGCGGCGTTGCCGGTGCTGGCGAACTGGAACGCCTGGGCGACGTTGACCCCGCGCACCAGCCGGTCCTGGAGCGGCTGCCACAGGCCGAGCCGTTCGAGCGTTTGCTGCGACGCCGCCCCGTAGGGAGCGAGCGCGGGGTTGGCGATGGCGAGCCGGCCGCGGCCGAGGGCGCGCAGCGCCTCGACCCCGTCGGCGCCGATCCGTGCGGGGTCGGCGCTCCACAGGGCGAGCCGCCCGAAGGCGTAGGGACGGCGGCTGCCGGGCACGATCCGGCCCGCCTGCTCGAGCTTGCGGGGCCGCGCCTCGTCGGCGGAGAGGAAGAGGTCGTAGGGCGCCCCCTGCACGATCTGCGCGTAGAGCTGGCCG
>CAZSPS010000070.1:0-1586 GCA_964608875.1 uncultured Ectothiorhodospiraceae bacterium | reverse complement strand
CCGGGCGCGCGGCCCCGTCTCGGGACCGCCGCACCCCGTGGGGGCGAACCGCCATTAAACACACTTGCCGCCCCCGCGCCAACTCTCCCCCCGACTCTCCCCCGGGGGCCGGCCGGGCCGCGCGCGCGCCGCGCCGCGGCGCGCGGGTTCGCGTGTCAACGCTCCGTGCAAATGTCCCCTCTCCGCTCATTAGAAATGTCCCCTCCGGGGGCAGCGTCCTACGCTCTCCGGCGTGTGTGTCACGCGGGGGAGCTGGGGGTCGATGGGAGGACAGGAGCTGATGAGCGTTCGAGAGGCGGAGCGCGCGGCGACGATGCGCGAGTTGGCCTCGGGCCGGCTGCGCCAGAGACAGGCGGCGCGACGGCTCGGCGTGAGCGTGCGCCAGGTCAAGCGGCTGCTGCGCCGGTACCGCCAGGACGGGGCGGCGGGCTTGGCGTCGAGGAGGCGAGGACGGCCATCGAATCGCAAGCTGCCCGACGCGGTGCGCGAGCGCGCGCTGGCGCTGGTGGCCAAGCACTACTCGGACTTCGGGCCGACACTGGCCGCGGAGATGCTGCGCGAGCGCCACGCCATCGTCATCGGGTGCGAGACGCTGCGCCGGTGGATGATCCACGCTGGGCTTTGGCGCGCTCGCCCGCAGCGCTCCACCGCAGTGCAACAGCGCCGTGCGCGACGACCGCGCCGGGGGGAGTTGACGCAGATCGACGGCTCGCTGCACGACTGGTTCGAGGGCCGCGCCGAGCGCTGCTCGCTGATCGTGTTCATCGACGACGCCACCAGCCGGCTGATGGCCGCGAGGTTCTTCCAGGCCGAGACCACGGCGGCGTACATGCGCGTGCTCGGCGAGTACCTGGCGCGGCACGGGCGCCCGCTGGCGCTGTACTCCGACCGCCACTCCATCTTCCAGGTCAACCGGCCCTCGGCGGCGCAGCGCCCCACGCAGTTCGGGCGCGCGCTCGAGGAGTTGGGGATCGAGAGCATCCGCGCGCACTCCGCCCCGGCCAAGGGGCGCGTGGAGCGCGCCTTCCAGACCCTGCAGGACCGCCTGGTCAAGGCCATGCGGCTCGACGGCGTGTCGAGCATCAAGGCGGGCAACGAGTACTTGGCCAAGTTCGTCGAGCGCCACAACGGGCGCTTCGCGGTCGCGCCGCGCGAGGCGGCCGACGAGCACCTGGAGGTGCCGTTCGACGAGGTGCAACTCTCGCGCATCCTGTCCCGGCGGACCGAGCACCGGTTGAGCAAGAACCTCACGTTCCGCGAGCGCGGACGCGAGTACCAGCTGCTCGACTCGCGCCGGCGCCGGCTGCACGGGCGCGGCGCGGTCCTGTGCGAGCACCTCGACGGCCAGACCACGGTGCTGGTCGACGGGCGCGCGGTCGAGCACCGGGTGTTCGACGACGGCGCCCGTGCGCCGAACATCGCCGACGACAAGACCCTGGAGTCGCGGGTGGACGCCGCCCGGCAAGCGCGCCGGGTGCGGCCCGCCGCGGACCACCCCTGGCGTCAGGCGGCGCGGGCGGCGGTTCAGCGCCGGGCGGCCCTGTCCGGGGAGGCCCCGTGAAGGGCCCGCCTCGCGTGCAACCATG
>CAZSPS010000069.1:0-8168 GCA_964608875.1 uncultured Ectothiorhodospiraceae bacterium | reverse complement strand
CCGCCGCCTGCGCTGTTTCCGCCGCCCCCGCCGCCTGCGCTGTTTCCGCCGCCCGCACGACCGCCTCGGCCAGCGGATGCTCGGAGCCGCGTTCGAGGGCGGCGGCGAGCGCGAGCAGCGCTTCCCGGCCGAGCCCCCCGGCCGCCGCCGCCTCGCCCACCGCCACGTCGGTCACCGCCGGCCTGCCCTCGGTGAGTGTGCCGGTCTTGTCCACGACCACGGTGTCCACCTCGGCCAGACGCTCCAGCGCCTCGGCGTCGCGGATCAGCACCCCGGCCTGCGCGCCGCGCCCGGCGGCGACCATGACCGACATCGGGGCGGCGAGGCCGAGGGCGCACGGGCAGGCGATGATGAGCGTGCCAACGGCGGCGGCGAGCGCATGGGAGAGGGCGGGCGCCGGCCCGAAGGCGAGCCAGACGGCGAACGCGGCGGCGGCGACGGCCACCACCGCGGGCACGAAGTACGCGGCCGCCCGGTCCGCGAGCGCCTGCACGGGGGCACGGCTTCGCTGCGCCGCCGCCACCAGGTCCACGATGCGCGCGAGCATGGTGTCCGCCCCGACCTTCTCGGCCCGCATCACGAAGCCGCCGGAGCGGTTGAGGGTGCCGCCGGTCACCTGGCTGCCCGCCTCCTTGGGGGCGGGCAGCGGCTCGCCGGTGAGCATGCTCTCGTCCACCGCCGAGCGGCCCTCGAGCACCACCCCGTCCACCGGCACGCTCTCGCCCGGCCGCACCCGCAGTCGGTCGCCCACCCGCACCGCATCGAGCGGCGCGTCCTCCTCGCCCGCGTCGGTCACGCGCCGCGCCGTGCGGGGGGCGAGGTCGAGGAGCGCCCGGATCGCGTCGCCGGTGCGCTCGCGCGCCGCCGACTCCAGGAGCTGGCCGACCAGGACCAGGACCAGGATCACCGCCGCCGCCTCGAAGTAGACCGGCGGCAGGCCGTGCGCGCCCAGAAGGGCGGGCGGGAAGAGGCCGGGGGCGAGCGTCGACACCAGGCTGAAGCCGTAGGCGGCGCCGGTTCCGAGCGCAATCAGCGTCCACATGTTGGGGCTGCGGTGGACGATCGAGGCCCAGCCGCGCCGGAAGAAGGGCAACCCCGCCCAGGCCACCACGGGGGTCGCGAGGGCGAGCTGGAGCCAGGCGTGGGCGCGCGCGCCGCCCAGCCACTCGTCGATGGGCGCGCCGAGATGCCGCCCCATCTCCAGGACCAGCACGGCGAGGGCGAGCGGACCGCCCACCCACAGGCGGCGGCGGAAGTCCGCCGCTTCGGGGGCGGGCGCGGCGGCGGCGGCGCCCGCGCCGGCGGCGGGCCGCGACGGCTCCAGCGCCATGCCGCAGCTCGGGCAGTCGCCGGGCGCGGCGCGCCGCACCTCGGGGTGCATGGGGCAGGTGTAGAACGGGGTGGCCGGCGTGTCTGTCATGGCGCCGCGATTCTCGCTCATACGCGCCGTATGGTGTACCGTGCGCGCGTGTACCGGTACCTGCTGCTCCTGCGCTTCGTGCTGCTCAACGCGGCGTGCCTCGGGACCCTCGGCGCGGCGTGGCTCCAGGGCTGGCTCGATCCCATGCTGGCGAGCCCGGCGCGGCTCATGTGCCTCGGCATCTTCGCCACCTTCCTGGCGGGCCTCGCGATCTGCGCGGTCAAGGTGGCGCGCACCAGCATCGAGCTGAACCGGGTGCGCGCGGGCAGCCCCGCGCCCGGCTCGCGCGCCGCGCGCCATCTCGAACGGGTGGCCGGCGCCGAGGGCGGGGGCGGCGGCGCGGAGGCGCGCCGGCTGGCGGCGGACCTGCTCCGCCTGCGCATGGCGAACTCCGTCTCCATCGTCGGGCACGTCGCCAACACGCTCGTGTTCCTGGGGCTCATCGGCACCGTCATCGGCTTCATCATCGCGCTCGCCGGGGTGGACCCCGAAGCCGTGCGCAGCGTCCAGAACGTGGCGCCCATGGTGTCGAGCCTCATCGACGGCATGGGGGTCGCGCTCTACACCACGCTCGTCGGGGCCGTGCTGCACGTGTGGCTCATCGTCGGCCACCGCATGCTCACGACCGGGACGCTGCACCTCTACAACGCGATCGTCGAGCTGGGCGAACGGCGTGCACGCTCCCTTTGAGGACTTCGCGGACGACAGCACGGGGACGGTCTTCCGCGACGTCATCCTGCTGGCCCTCATCGGCTTCGTGGCGATGGTCGTGATGCTGCTGCCGCACGTGAGGAAGGCCGAAGAGGAGCCGCAGGACCACCGGGCGCCGGGCAACGTCATCGTGGAGATGCACTGGCCGCCGGACCTGCCCCACGACGTCGACCTGTGGGTGCAGGCGCCGGGGGACGTGCCGGTCGGCTTCTACAACCAGGGCAGCCGCTTCTTCAACCTGCTGCGCGACGACCTCGGGGACGAGGCGGACGCGACCGGGCGCAACTACGAGATCAGCTACAGCCGCGGCATCCCGCCCGGCGAGTACATCGTCAACGTGCACATGTACGGGCTGCTGCCGGCCGGGGTGGAGATCCCGGTCAAGGTGGTGGTGAGCGTGCGCCGGCCGCTCGACGTCGCCCGGCAGATCCTCGAGACCACGGTGCCGCTGGTGCGCCGCAACCAGGAAGAGACCGCCTTCCGGTTCCGCCTCGACGACGAGGGCGAGCTGGTCGAGGAGAGCGTGACCGCGCTCCGGCGGCGTCTCGTGACCGTGCCCCGCTCTCGCTGAAGGCCCGCGCGCACCGGCCGTGCACCGCGGAGGAACCTCCCATGGACCTCATCTTCTACTTCCATCTCGGCGCGCTGACGGCGGCCGTGCTGCTCGCCACCATCGCCGTCTGGGCGCCGCGGCGAACGCCCCCGCGCACCGCCGCCGCCGCGCTCGCCGTCGCCCTCATCCCCGCGGGCTACGCCGCCCTCGCCGAGACCCTGGGCAAGCCGAAGCCGATCGGCCACGAATGGTGGAGCGCGCGCACCGGCCGGGCGGTGCTGCTCGGCACCAGCGTCGACGAGGGGCGCGCCATCTACCTGTGGATCAAGCTGGACGGCGAGCGCCGGCCCCGCTACTACCAGCTGCCGTGGCGACGCACGCTCGCCGAGCGGCTGCAGGAGGTGACGGACGAGGCCATCCGCAGGGGCGGGCGCATCGAGATCAAGGACCTCTTCGCCAGCAAGGCGTGGGAGAACCTCGGCTATCTCAACATCGACATCGTGCCCCCGCAGCCGGCGCCGCTGAAGCCGCCGCCGCCGCCCGCGCGCGTGTTCAACCCGCGCGGCGACGCCATCTGAGCCGGCCGGCGGACCCGGTCCGGAGCGGGGCGGGCCGGGCCGCGGCGGGAGGCGGCAGGAGGCGCGGCGGGTCAGCCCCGGCGGAGATCCTGCAAGGTGTCGTGGAGGGCGCGGGGGATCAGGACCCCCTCGGACGGGGTGCGGCGGCGCGCGGCGTAGCGCCGGTCCGACGGCAGGCGCGCGCCCTCCTCGGCGAGCACCCGCGCGAACAGCGCCTCGGCGTGGCCGAGCGCGTTACCCCCGGCGCCGCAGCGGGCCGGGTCGATGGCGACGACCAGCTCGCCGCCGCGCGGCGGACCGCCGTCGCCGTTGTCGGCCTCGCTCGCCTCGAAGCTGAACAGGTCCCCGACCAGGGCCCCCGCGAGCAGCTCGATCATGAGCGCGATGGACGCCCCCTTGTAGCCCCCGAACGGAAGCTGCGCGCCCGCGAGCACGGCGCCGGGGTCGGTGCTGGGCGCGCCGTCGGCGTCGATCCCCCATCCCGGCGGCAGCGGCTTGCCGTCGCGCTGGTGGAGCATGATCTCGCCGCGCGCGCTCGCGCTCGACGCCTGGTCGAAGACGAGGGGCGGGCGGCCCTCGCGCGGCCACGCGAACGACATCGGGTTGGTGCCGTACAGGGGCCTGGTCCCGCCGGCGGGGGCGACGTAGGCCATCGCGGCGACGAACGCGAAGGCGGCGAAGCCGCGCTCGGCGAGCGCCTCGGTCTCCGGCCACAGGGCCGCGAAGTGGTACGTATCGGTGAGCGCGAGGGCGGCGATCCCTTGCGTGCGCGTGCGCTCGGACAGCGGCTCGCGGCCCGCTTCGAGGGCCAGCGGCGCGAAGCCGCCGCGCCCGTCCACCCGGACCACACCGGGGGCGAGCGTCTCGACCACCGGCGCCGCCGCCGCGTCCACCTTGCCGGAGCGGATGGAGGCGACGTAGCCCGGCACCCGGAAGAGCCCGTGCGAGCGGCACTCGTCGCGCTCCGCCGCGGTCACCGTGTCGGCCACGGCGCGGGTCTGTTCGGGCGACGCCCCGTGCGCCAGGAAGACTTCGCCGGCGAGGGCGTGGACCTCGTCCAGGCTCAGGCGCACCGTATCGCTCATGCCCCGGCTTCCCGCGCGCGAAGGACGGCGGCCCAGGTGCGGACGGGCCGCCCTCAGTCCGCCGCTTCCTCCCAGACGGCGGCCGGCGCGCGGCGGCGCTCGGCCCGGCGGCGCACCGCCTCCCCGAACTCGCGGAAGATGACGGCATGCAGCGGGTGGCCGAGGGCGTCGATCTCGACGTGCCACTGGACGCCGAGGGCGAAGGCGGCGGCGTCGCGCACCGACACCGCTTCGATGGCGCCGTCGTCCGCCACCGCCTCGACGTCGAGGGGCGGCGCCACCCGGTCGATGCCCTGCCCGTGCAGGGAGTTGACCACCGCCTCCTCCTCCCCGGACCACTCCGCCAGCTTGCCGCCGGGGGTGAAACGGATGCGGTGGCGCGGGGCGAGGGACTCGTCGAAGTCGATGGTCTTGTCGCGCCGGTGGTCGTCGCGCCCCGGCACCTCGTGCAGGCGCTGGTGCAGGGTGCCGCCGAGGGCGACGTTCATCTCCTGGATGCCGCGGCAAATCCCGAGCAGCGGCACGCCGCGGCGCACCGCCGTGCGCACCAGGGCGAAGCTCAGGACGTCGCGGGCGGGGTCGCGCACGTCCTCGCCCGGCGCCGGCTCCTGCCCGTAGTGGCCGGGCTCGATGTTGGAGATGCCGCCGGTCAGCACCACCCCGTCCACCGTGTCGAGCAGGGTGTCGGCGCAGGAGCGCTCCCCGAGGGAGGGCATGAGGAGGGGCAGTGCGCCCGCCGCCTCCGCCACCGCGACCACGTTCTTCTCCGCGGTCGTGTACATGCGGAAACGGTCTTCGACCTTGAAGTTGCAGATGATGCCGACGACGCCCGCCGGAGTGCCGGAGTTTTCGCTGCGCATCTGAACCTGCCGGTGTCGCCGGTGCCATGGCGCCGGCCGCCGCCCGCGCGCGCCGGGGCGCCGGAGCGGGGCCGAGCGGCGCGATTCTACCCCAATCGGCCCCGGCCGGCCCCGATCGGCCGGGCGGCCGCCCGCCGGCGCGCCCGCGGGAGGGGTCAGAACGCCCGGTACAGCAGCGGCTCGCCCCGCACGTAGCGCCCGAGGTTCTCGAGCCACATCTCCCCCACCCGCACCGCATAGAGCGGCGAGCGCGAGCCGTTGTGGGGGGTAATGAGGAGGTTGGGGACGTCCCACAGGTCGTCGTCGGCCGGCCACGGCTCGACCGGCAGCACGTCGAGGCACGCCTGGGCGATGCCGCCCGAGGCGAGCGCCGCCCGCAGGGCGTCGATGTCGACCAGCGCCCCCCGCCCGACGTTGACGAGGGTCGCGGTGCGCTTCATGCGGGCGAGGGCGGCGGCGTCGATGAGGCCCGCCGTCTCGTCCGAGATCGGGAGCGCCAGCACCACGAAGTCGGCCTCGGGCAGGAACTCCGCCAGGTCGTCCGGCGTGCCCTGCCGGTCCACCCCCGCCACCGGCTCGGGCGAGCGCCGGATGCCGAGCACGGTCATGCCGAACCCGCGGGCGAACCTGACCACCCGGCTGCCGATCGCGCCGAGCCCCACCACCAGCACGGTGGCGGCGCTCAAGGCGGTGAGCTCGAGCTTCTCCCACCGGTGCTCGCGCTGCTGCTCGCGCAGCTCGCCGAGACGCTTCGCGCCCCACAGTACGCCCGCGAAGGCGAGCTCGGCCACCTCCGGCGCGTTCGCGCCCGGGCTGTGGGTCACCGCCACCCCCTTGGCGCGCATGTCGTCGTAGAAGCGCCCGTCGATGCCCGCGTCTTCGGTGTGCGCCCACTTCGGCGGCGCGATGGAGGTGACCGCGTCCACGTAGGCCTCGACGTAGGCGTCGCCCGCGTAGACGATGAGGTCCGACCCCTCGGGGGAGCCGCTCCAGTTGCCGCCGGCGTCCACCAGCGCCCATTCGATGCCGGGGTGGACGGCCTCGGCCGCCGCTCCCACCTGCCGGAAGAAATCCTGACCGGTCGCGATCTTCATGGCCGTTTCGCCTCCTCCTGCGCTGCTTCCCCGTCCAGATGCCGTTCGCCGATGACGTGGCCCCAGTCCCGCTTGGCCGCGAGATAGCGCCGATTGTGCCGCCCCACCCCCGCCACGTGCTCTTCCATCGCGCCCCTGCCGAGTCCGTGCGCCGCCAGCTCGTCCAGCTTCTTCGGGTTGTTGGTGAGCAGGCGGAAGGGGCGGTCGCCGCCCAGGAAGTGCAGCACGACGGCGGCCGCATCGGAGAAGTCGCGCGAGTCGTCCGGCAGCCCGAGCGAGCGGTTCGCCTGGTAGGTGTTCTCGCCGCCGTCCTGGAGCAGGTAGGTGGCGGCCTTGGCCCAGAGCCCGATCCCGCGCCCCTCGTGCCCCGCCATGTAGACCAGGAGCCCGCCCTCGCGGGCGAGGCGTTCGACGGCGGCGTCGAGCTGCGGGCCGCAGTCGCAGCGCCGGGATCCGAACACGTCGCCGGTGAGGCAGTTCGAATGCACGCGCACCAGGGGGTTGTCGATGGCGCGCGGGTCGCCGAAGACGAGCACGCTGTTGACCGCCATGTACGACACCAGCTCCGCGAACTGCCGCGCCGCGCCGCGCTCGCGCAAGCTCCGGGCGAGCGCCTCCACCGGCTCGCGCTCGGTGTGCCGCACCACCGCGTACCAGCGGGGCACGGCGTGCTCCGGCCCCCCGGCGGCGCCGTCCAGATCGTCGAGCGGCAGCGGGGTCGGCCCCAGCATGTCGAGCGCGAAGCCGTCGTCCCCGGCCGGCCGGCCGGGTTCGAGCACCCGGCCGCGCCGGTCGATGCGCACCAGCACGCCCTGGTCCGCGAGGCGGGTGCCCACGGTCGGGTCGATGTAGGCGAACATCCTACGGGGCGAGCACTTGCCGGTGCTCTTCCACGAAGTCCGCGAACGCGTCCACGAAGCCGTCGTAGTCGAGGTCCTCGAGCGGCAGGGCGAGGCTCATGAAGCCCCGCCGCGCGAAGTAGAAGCCGCGCCGGATCATCTCGAGGTGGACGAGGGCGCGGGCCGCGGGCGCGGTGGCCGCCGTGTCCGCCGGGCGGCGCACCGGCTCCGACTGCCAGTGCAGGCCGACGATCGAGCCGCACCCGGTCGCCTGGAACGGCACCCCGTGCGCGCGCGCCGCCGCCTCCAGGCGGCCCCGCAGCTCGTCGCCGCAGGCGTTGAGCCGCACCGCCTCCTCGGGGGTGAACACGTCGCGCAGCCCGATCACGCCCGCGGACATGGTGAGGACGTTGTTGTTGAACGTCCCCGCGTGCGGGATCGCATCCGGGCGGCGCGGGTCGAAGCGGTCCATCAGGTCCGCCCGGCCGCCGAAGCCGCCGAAGGTGAGGCCGCCGCCGACGTACTTCCCGAGCGTCGTGAGGTCGGGCAGGATGCCGAGCTCGCCCTGCAGTCCGCCCGGCCCGAGGCGCGATGTCATCACCTCGTCGAAGACGAGCAGCGCGCCGTGGCGGTCGGCCGCCGCGCGCAGGGCGCCGAGGAACTCCGGGTCGCCCGCGATGCAGCCGGCCGAGCCCATCATCGGCTCGACGAGCACGGCCGCGAGGTCCGCGCCTTCGCGCTCGATGGCCGCCACCGCCGCGCCGGGGTCGTTGTAGGGCGCGAACACGAACGGGTACGGCGCGTTGACGGAGACGCTCTCGCCTTCCTTGAACATGAGCAGGCCGCCGTGGTAGGCGCCCTCGAACACCAGCACCTTCTCGCGGCCGGTGGCGGCGCGCGCGAGCCCCAGGGCCATCAGGTTCGCCTCGGTCCCGGAGTTGCAGAACCGCACCCGCTCCACGGAAGGGAAGCGGGCGCAGACCAGCTCCGCCAGCTCCACCTCGTAGCGGTTCGGCGCCCCGAGCACG
>CAZSPS010000068.1:0-4670 GCA_964608875.1 uncultured Ectothiorhodospiraceae bacterium | reverse complement strand
TCCCGGCACGGCACGGGGCGAGGAACGGAGTGTTGCGCTTCGGGGGGACGGCCGCTAGCATCCGTCGCGCCATTGGGAGGGTGGGGAAAGGAGCCCTGGCATGGAGATCGAACGGAGCGGCGAGCCGGTTGCGGAGCGTGCGGAAGCGGTGCGATTCCGGCGTACCGGCGCGGAGGAGGAGGCGGCGACGTCGCCGACGGCGGTCGCGGCTACGGTGGCGGCTGCGGCGGCGGAGTTTCCCGGCTGCCGGCCGGTGCGCCTGCCGCGCGAAGACCTCGATACCAGCGACACGCGGTTCGAGTTCTGGAACGGCGATACCCAGACCGCCTGGGTGGTGCGCGCGCCCACCACCGACACCCATGAGCTGCCCTCGCACCGTCTGGCCGCCCTGGCGGCGCGCATCGCGGACGCGCGCGGCGCCCCCATCGAATGCTTCGGCTCGATGGACCTGTCGTACCGCGACGAGCGCGGCGAGCGGCGGTGGATCCTGCAGGCCGACCAAGCGGTGTACCTGCACCCGGACCGCGCCCGGCTGCCCCAGGGCGCGGGGATGGTGGTGGGAGAGCACGACTTTCCGGACGTGGTGCTGGAGGTCGACCACACCACGGACGTGCGCCGGGGCAAGCTCGCCCTGTACGAGGCGTGGGGCTTCCCCGAGGTCTGGGTAGACGTACCGGAGCGTCCTCCCGCGAGCGGGCGCCGCCCGGCGCGGCGCCTGCCGGGGCTGACGGTGTACCGGCTGGACAGCGGCGGGGAGTACCGCACGGTGCACGAGAGCGGCGCGTTTCCGGGCTGGCGGGTGGAGGAGATCCACGACGCGATGGAGGAGCCGTGGGTGTCGTTGACCACGGGCCGGATGCTTGCCCGGGTGGGGCGGGCGCTCGGTGCGCGCGCGGGCACCGGGCCGGACGATTCGCCGTGGCTGCGCATGCACCGGGAGGCGGCGCGCGCCGAGGGAGAGGCCGCAGGAGAAGCGAGGGGCCGCGACCGCGCCCTGGCGGCGGCTGCGCGCAAGGCGCTGGCCATGCGGGGCTTCCCCGAGCCCTTCCGGCTCGACCCCCGGGAGTGGTCGGACGTGAGCGACGAAGCCGTCCTGGACGCCCTCTACGAGTGCGAGGACGAAGCCGACTTCCACGCCCGGCTGCGAAGAGCCGCCGCCCGCGCGAGCGCGAGATGAAGGGCTTCGACCCCGGATACCGCGACCTGCCAGACTACATCCTCGGGGTGACCCGGGAGATCTGGGAAGAGCGCCGCGTGAGCGCGCTCCACCGCTACTACGCCCCGGACGTCCCGGTCCGTTCGCCCGCTTCGGTGGTGGTCGGGAACCAGGGGGTGATCGCGGCGACGCTCGCGACCCTCGCCGAGTTCCCCGACCGCCGGCTGCTCGGCGAGGACGTGATCTGGTCCGGCGACGAACGCGAAGGCTTCCTCTCCTCCCACCGCATCCTGTCCACCGCCACCCACCTCGGCGACGGCGCCTACGGACGAGCCACCGGCAAGAGCCTTCGCTACCGCACCATCGCCGACTGCGCCGTGCGCGAGAACGTGATCTACGACGAATGGCTGGTCCGCGACCAGGGCGCCATCGTGCGCCAGCTCGGGCTCGACCCGAAGCGCTACGCGGCCGGGCGCATCGCGGCCGAGGGCGGCCCCGGCGCGTGCGCGAAGCCGCTCGACCCGCACACGGACGCGCCGCCCCATTACCGGGGCCGCGGCAACGACCACCCGCGCGGGGCGGCGTATGCCGACCTGCTGTCGGGCATCATGGCCGCCGACCTCGGGGCGGTCCGCCAGCACTACGACCGGGCGGTGCAGATCGAGATGCCGGGAGGGGCCGCCGGCCACGGCCGGGAGGCCGTCGTGCGGTTCTGGACGGCCCTGCGCTCCGCCTTCCCCTCCGCCGAGTTTGCGATCCACCACGCCATCGGGCGCGAGGACCCCGAGATGCCGCCGCGCGCCGCGCTGCGCTGGAGCCTGTGGGGCCGGCACGACGGCTTCGGCGCCTTCGGCGAGCCGACCGGCGCCGAGGTGTACGTGCTGGGCCTCGGCCACGCCGAGTTCGGGCCGCGGGGCCTGCGCCGGGAGTGGGTACTCTATGACGAGACCGCGATCTGGGAGCAGATCCTGATGCAGACCGGGTAGGCGAGTGAGATGACCCCGCGGCAGATGGAAGCGCGCATCGTGCGCTACGGCGACCTCGAGCCGTGCCGGACCGCGTTCATCGACGCCCACACGCCGGGGTCGGACCGCAAGGAGAACTTCACCATCATCGGGGCGGGCGTCTCGGAGAGCGCGAGCCAGCACGTGCACATCCGCGAGACGCCGGGCTTCAACGTGGGCGCGGCCGGCCAGCCGCCCCATTGCCGCAACTCCCTGCACTCCCACCGCACCGCGGAGGTGTTCTTCGTGCACCGGGGGCGCTGGCGGTTCTTCTGGGGGCGACGGGGCGACGCCGGCGAGGTGGTGCTGGAAGAGGGCGACCTCTTCGACATCCCGACCGGCCTCTTCCGCGGCTTCGAGAACGTGGGCGACGACTACGGGCTCATCATGGCGATCCTGGGCGGCGACGACGCCGGCGGTGGCGTGGTCTGGGCGCCCGAGGTCATCGAGGAAGCGCGCGCCCACGGCCTCGTGCTGGCCGAGACGGGCCGGCTCTACGACACGAAGCGGGGCGAACGCCTGCCGGACGGGGTGCGGCCCATGCCGCTCCTCGAGGGCGAGGCGCTGGCGGTCTTCCCCGAGACTCCGGTCGAAGCGGTGGTGCCGGCGCGCGTCGCGCGCTACCTCGACATGGCCGCACTGGCGGCGCACGGCCCCGCGGCCGTCATCGGCGCGGTCGGTCCCGCATCTCCCCTCATCCGCAACCGGCCGGGTTTCGAGGTCGATTTCCTGGGCCGGGACTCGCTGCCGCCCGGAGAGCGGTACTCCGTCCCCGGCCACGAGGTGCTGATGGTCCACCGGGGGCACTGGCGGCTGACCTGGGAGGGGAGCGGCGGCGGTGGCGCCGACGCCAGCGCCGAGGCCGCGACGGTGCTCGCGCCGGGCGATACGTGCGCGGTGCCCCCCGGCCTCGAACGCGGCCTCGCGCCCGCCATGAGCGGCGAGGCGGCCCTGTTCCGCGTGCGCAACACCGGCGACCCGCCCGGCGCCGAGCCGGACGCGGCGGCGCTCGCTCCCGGCGGCTCGCAGTAGCGGAGGAGAACCACCCCATGACCCGCATCCCCACCACCCACGTCGGCTCGCTCCCGCGCCGCCAGCGCACGGTGGACTTCCTCTTCGCCCGCGAGCGGGGCGAGCTGGACGACCGCGCGGCCTTCGCCGCCTGCATGACGGAGGAGTGCGCGGAGACGGTGCGCCGGCAGGTGGAGGCCGGGGTCGATATCGTCTCGGACGGCGAGACCTCCAAGATCTCCTACTCCACCTACGTCAAGGACCGCTACACGGGGTTCTCCGGCGACAGCGAGCGCAACGCGCCCGAAGACTTGAAGCGCTTCCCGCGTTTCCTCGAACGCATCGCCCGCGCGGGCGGTACGCCCGAGTTCTCCCGCCCACGCTGCACCGGCCCGGTCGCCCCGCGGGGCGATGCCGCCCTCGAGGCCGACATCGCCAACCTGAAGGCGGGGATGCAGGCGCACGGCGCCGCCCGCGGGTTCATGAACGCCGCTTCCCCCGGAGTGGTCGCCCTGTTCCTGCCGAACGCCTACTACCCGTCGCGCGAGGCCTACCTCGAAGCCCTCGCCGATGCGCTGAAGCCGGAGTACGACGCCATCCTGGCGGCGGGGCTCGACCTCCAGATCGACTGCCCCGACCTGGCGCTCGCCCGCCACGTGCTGTTCGGCGATCTGTCGGACGCGGAGTTCGTCCGCACGGCGGGGACCAACGTCGAGGTGCTGAACCACGCGCTGCGCGACGCCGACCCGGCGCGGGTGCGGGTCCACATCTGCTGGGGCAACTACGAGGGGCCGCACGTCTGCGACATCGCCCTCGGCCAGGTCTTCCCCCTGCTCATGTCGGTGCGCGCCCGCCACGTGCTGTTCGAGAACGCCAATCCGCGCCACGGCCACGAGTGGGCCGTGTTCCGCGAGCGCCGCGGCGAGATCCCGGACGACACGGTCCTGGTGCCGGGGGTCGTCGACTCGACCACCAACTTCGTGGAGCACCCCGAGCTGGTGGCGCAGCGCATCGAGCGGTTCGTCGGCATCGTGGGGGCGGAGCGGGTGATCGCCGGCACCGACTGCGGCTTCGGGACGTTCGCGGGCTTCGGCGCGGTGGACCCCGACATCGCCTACGTGAAGCTCGCGGCGCTCGCCGAGGGCGCCGCGCTCGCCTCGGCCAGGGCGGCCTGATCCGGATCCGGGCCCCGGTCAGGGGGCCGCCAGGCGCTCCCCGCTCTCCGCGTCGAACAGGTAGGCGTGGGCGGGGTCGACCCGGATGCCGACGCGCTCGCCGATGGCCATGCGCGTGTGCCGGTCCGCCTTGGCGGCGATGCGCCGGCCCGCGGCCTCCACCGTGACGAGCACGCTCTCGCCGGTCAGCTCGCTCGCGTAGACCTCGGCATCGAAGCTGCCGCCGCCCGGCGCCGCGAGGGCGAGGTCCTCGGGGCGCACCCCCAGCACGACACCGCTCCGGTTCGCCCCCGTCTCGCCGCCGCCCGCCTCGCCGCCCGCGCT
>CAZSPS010000067.1:0-2437 GCA_964608875.1 uncultured Ectothiorhodospiraceae bacterium | reverse complement strand
CCGACGCCGGTCCTGGAGCGGACGTTGCCGTAGCCGTCGTAGGCGGTCGACTGGACCGCCCCGGAGCCGACCCGGTGGGCCTTGAGCCGGTTCAGGCCGTCGTAGGCGAACGCCTCCGTGAGCGCCGACGCGCCCTTGCCGCTGGTCCGGGACCTGAGGTTGCCCAGGGCGTCCCAGCCGTAGGCCAGCGCCTGGAGGTCGCCCGTTGACGACTTGGTGGACTCGATGCCCAGCAGCCGCCCGGTCCTCCCGTCGAACTTGTGGGTCCGCTTCACCCCGTTGCCCAGCGTCTCGGCGGTCACGTTGCCGCGGGCGTCCATGGCCGTGACCGCGCGGTAGACGGTTCGGGTGACGAACGTCCCTTGGCCGTCGAGGGTTCCCTCGGCGTCCTGGAGCCTCTCAAGGTAGCCGTTCGCGTTGTAGGCGTGTCGCACGCCGTTGAAGTCGAACCTGGCCGCCGTGCGGCTGGCGTCGAAGTGCTGGAACGGGCGGCCGTATTCGTCGTAGGTGGCCTTCTCGTGGTGCGTGTCCGCGCCGGTCCCCGGCACGGTGGCCGCCGTGGAGGGTCGGCCCAGCGAGTCGTGGGACTGCGTGCGCTTGTAGCCGCTCCTGTCGTCGGAGACGGCGGAGAGCTGGCCGAGGCCGTTGCCGGCGTCGTAGGTCCAGGAGGCGTCGCCCTCGAGGGAGCTCGGGTCGGCCTTGGGAAGGGAGTCGCAGGTCACGCCGGTGCGCGCCCGGAAGTCCTTCCGTGACGCCATGCGCCCGAGGCCGTCGTGGGCGGTCACGGTGAGGCCGCCCGCCGCGTCCTGCCGGCAGCGCGGCTCGCCCAAGGCGTTGTATCGGTACTGGATGCGCCCGAGGTCCGGGTCGTTCTGTGCGGTCATGCGGCCGAGCAGGTCGAACTCCGCCGTCGTGGCAATGCTGGCGGGGGCGGGCGTTGCGTCGGAGGAGGGCTTCTTCCGTGTGGTGGCGGTCACGTTGCCTTGCGCGTCGCGGGCGAACTCGACGGTGCCGCCGTGGTGGTCCTCGGTGGAGGCCGTCTCGCCGAGTGCGTTCCTATTCTCCTTGGAGGTCTGGCTTAGTGCGTTGGTCGTGGTGGTCCTGAACCCGCTGTGGGCGAACGTTGTTTCGCTGCCGTCCGGGCCGGTCACCTTCACGATGCGGCCGAGGATGTCGTAGTCGGTGACCGTCCAGCACCTGGAGTCGCCCTGGTCCTTGGCGCACCGGTCCTCGCCCGCGTGGTGGGGCTCGGAGACGCGGCGCACCCGTCCGAGCCTGTCGTACTCGGTGTCCACGTGGATCCACTTGCCGCCGAACCCCAGCGTGGCCGCGCGGACCTCGCGGGCCAAGGCGTCGTGGCAGGTGACGGACTCACCGCCGCCGCCCCTGCGGATGCGCTCGTGGAACGCGGTCCCCGCCGGGCAGGCGGCCGCGCCCCTGCCCTTCGGCGCGCCCATGGCGCGGGTGGCCAGCGCGTGCGCCCCCGTCGCCGAGGCGCTGAGGGCCTCGGCGCCGCCCGGCGTGCGGACGGCCGTGTCCGTGACGAACTTGGCGCCCGCCTTGTCAAGGAACCGCTTCACCTTGGTCGGGCTGCCGTGGGCGTCCCGCTCCGCGACCTCGCTGGCCTTGCGGCCCAGGCAGTCGAAGCGGGCCTTGACGAACCGGCCCTTGGGGCCGTAGGCGGCGGCGTCCGCGTCGCAGCGGGTGCGGATGCGGGCGCTGCCCGTCGGCGCGGCCTGTCCGGGAACGGGCACGTCGTCGAAGTAGTCGACCTTCGACCTGACCCGGTTGCCGAACCTGTCGTAGGCGTGGGTGGTGGTGACCTTGAGCCGCTCGTGGCCCGGCTCCACCACCTCCCTGCAGAGCAGGCCCGCATGGGCGGCCTTGCCGCCCGCGCATCCGGCCTGGCCGTGGTAGGCGAACGCGCTCCTGCGCACCGCCTTCAGCGCCTGGTTGGCCGACTGGCTGGACTTGCGCCGGGCGTGGGTCACGGTCGTGGCAGTCAGCCGCCCGAGCCGCTTGTCCGCCTCGGACGGGCCGTACGTGTTCGCCGTCTCGGCCTTGAAGACGCGCCCGTCGCCCTCCGTCGTCACCGTCACCTTGGTGGCGTTGCCGTGGTCGTCTTGCTCCAGTTCCGTGGTGACCGTGGTCAGCAGGCTGGGCTTGGCGTCGGTGCCGCCGTTGAGGTCGTAGGCCTTCTCGACCGTTTGGGCCGCGTAGGGCCTGAGGGCGCCGAGCGCCGCCGTGCCCGAGGCCTTGGCCGTCGCCGCCCAGGTGGACTGGTATCCGGTCAGCCTCCAGGTGGTGGCGGACTCCGAGAGCCGGCGGAGCGTCGTCTTGCCGCCGACCGTGACCGGCAGCGCCGCCACGGTGGACACCGGCATGCCGGTGAACGGGAAGTCGTGCCGGTAGCGGGTGGTGGTCTCCACCCCGGTCT
>CAZSPS010000066.1:0-2209 GCA_964608875.1 uncultured Ectothiorhodospiraceae bacterium | reverse complement strand
GCCCGCCCCCCGCATCCCGCCCCTCGACCCCGGCAGCCTCGACGACGAGCAGCTGGACATCGCGCGCAAGAGCTCGCCCGCCGACGGCGAGCTCCTCAACATCACCAAGACCCTCGTGCGCTACCCGAAGCTGCTCAAGCGCTGGAACGTCTTCGCCGGGCACGTGCTGGTCAAGTCCTCGCTGCCGCCGCGCGAGCGCGAACTCGCGATCCTGCGGGTCGGGTGGCTGTGCCGGGCGGAGTACGAGTGGGCGCAGCACGTCGTCATCGGGCGCCGCTGCGGCCTCGGCGACGACGAGATCGAGCGCATCAAGGCGGGGCCGGCCGCCCCCGGCTGGTCGCCCCACGAGGCGGCGGTGCTGCGGGCGACGGACGAGCTGCACAAGGACGCGTTCATCCGCAACGAGACGTGGCAGGCGCTCGCCGCCGTCTGGTCGGAGGAGCAGCTCCTCGACTTCCTGTTCGCCGTCGGCCAGTACCATCTGGTGTCGATGGCCCTGAACAGCCTCGGCGTCCAGCTCGACCCCGGCCTCAAGGGCTTCTGAGCGGGCGCATGGTCTCCGGGGCGAGTGGTCGGGGAGAGCGGGAAGGGAGGCGAACGGGGTGTTCGGGCGATGAGCGGACGACCGTCATGACGACGGCCCCGGCGGGCCGGCGCGCCGCCTCGCTCCCGGCCGCGCTGCTCGCCTTGGCGCTGCCGCTTGCCTTGGCGCTGCCGCTCGCCACGCGGCCGGCGGCGGCCCAGGCGCCCCCGACGCCCGGCGCCCTGCAAGGCGCGGCGCAGGACGCCGCCGGCGCTGCGGCGTCCGCCGAGACTCCGGCGCTGCCCGACCCGCTCACCCGGCAGGCGGTGCGCGACGTGCTGTCCGGCCTGAGCGACGGACAGGTGCGCGAGCTCCTGCTGCGCGAGCTCGACCGCAAGGCCGCCGCCCGCGAGGCGGAGCTGGCCGAGGCCGCGAAGCGCACCCCCGGCGAGGTGCTGGGCGGCCTCGCCGCCGCGCTCGCCCGGAGCTGGGCGGGGGTCGTCGAGGCCGCACCCACGATCCCCGCGGGATTCGCGGCGGCCTTCGACGGCTTCCGGGCCGCGCGCGGAGACGCCGGCCCCTGGCGGCTCCCCGGCACGCTCGCCCTGTGCCTCCTCGCCGGGGTCGCGGCGGCCTTCGGCGCCCGCCGGCTGACCCGCAAGCGCGCGGCGCGGCTCGACGGCGCGCAGCCGGACGACCTGTGGCAGCAGATCGGGATCGTCGCCGGGCGCTTCGCGCTCCAGGGCCTCCAGCTGGCCGCCTTCGCCGCCGCCGCCCTCGCCGTGGACGCCGCCGTCAACCGCGCCGTGCCCGCGGACGGCTCGGTGGTCCGGTACGTGGTCCGGGCGGTCGGCTGGACCTGGTTCGCGGTGATGGCCGCGCGCTTCGTGCTCTCCCCCACCCGCCCGCACCTGCGGCTGTGCACGGTCGACGACCGCACCGCGTGGTTCCTCACCTGGCGCATCGGCCTCATCTTCGGCTGGCCGGCCTTCTCGGTCAGCCTGCTGCGCTGGCTCCACGAGTTCGGCTGGCCCTTCGGCGCGGCGCGCCTGGGCTTCTGGGTCGGGGCCATCATCTACGGCCTGATGGCGCTCACCCTCTGGCAGGCCCGCGCCGGCATCACCCGGATGGTGCTCGGCCACGGCGACAGCAGCCCGGCCTGGAGCCGGTTCGCGGCGGTCTGGCCGGCGATCGCGATCGTCCTGGTCGTGCTCCAATGGCTGGTGGTGGAGCTCTTCGTCGCCACCGGCAACGTCGAGAGCCTGTCGGTCGCGGCGCTCAACGTATCGCTCGCGGTGGTCCTGGCGCTGCCGCTGATGGAGCTGGTCATCCGCGCGCTCGTCGAGGCCATCTGGCCCGAGGACCCGCAGCAGGAGCCGGCGCTGCGCGCCGCGCACCGCCAGACCTGGCAGGGGCTGGTGCGCTGCGGGCGGGTGGTCGTGGCGGTGGCGCTGGTCCTCGGCCTCAGCGCGCTGTGGGGCCTCGACCTGCGCGACCTGGCCTCGCAGGGGGTGGGCGCGCGGTTCGCGGGGGCGCTGATGGAAGTGTTCCTGATCGGCATCGTCGCCTACGGGCTGTGGGAGCTGCTCGAGATCACGGCCGACCGGCAGATCGCGATCGAGCGCGTGAGCCTCGGCCTGGGCGGCGGCGCGGGCGCGGGCGGCGACGGCGGGGGCGAGGGTGGAG
>CAZSPS010000065.1:0-2063 GCA_964608875.1 uncultured Ectothiorhodospiraceae bacterium | reverse complement strand
ATTGCCCCCTTCCTCCCTTCACACAGTGCTCTTCGGATGCGGTCGAGCTCCTCGGGGTCGGCGTCCGGGAACAGCCGCGGCAACATCACCGACAGCCACTCCCCCGACGAAGCCTGGAACTCCCGCCGAACCTCCGGGTCGACGATCACCTCCGGCAACCAGGCCAGCACCTCCCCCACCCACTCCGCAGCCTCGGACGGCGTGGAGGCGGCGGCGATGCCGAGCACCGCCATCGCCGGGTTGCGATGGTTCGAATCGTCCACCGGCGTCCGCCGCAAGTCAAGCAGCCGGTATTCGTAGGACCCCGCCAGCGCCGGCTCGCCGCTGGCCGAGACCGGCACCGCGTCGGCGGCCCCGCCCGGCGACCACCGCTCTTCCCCAAAGTACAACACCACGGCCAGCCGGCGCATCTCCCCGTCGGGGTCGAGCTGGCCCTGGCGCCGGAGGTGCTCGCGCAGCAGGCCGGCGTAGTCGAGCACACGCGACGCCATGTCGGGATCCGGATCGGTCTGAAACTCGAGCAGCAACACGAGCGAACGCGCGTCGTCGCCGACGTAGCCGATGCGCCAGACCGCATCGCCGTAGCGCTGGGCGCCGGCCGAGCCGCCGCCCTTGCGCCGCTTTCTACCCTTGCGCCGCTTGGCGCCGACGGCGGCGTCGGCGCGGCGCGCTCTCCCGGCAACCGGCCGGGTCCAGTTGGCGGGCAGCTGGTCCATGACGGCGAAGTCCAGCCGGCCGGCGAGCTCGGGCGCGACGGCGCGCACCAAGTGCTCGACCATCACGGGCAGCGCGAACTGGCGCTTCAGGGCGGTGTCCATCTCCATGCGGCCCACCCTAGCCGCCCCGGGCGCGAGAGCGTTAGAGGCGATCGCCTCGACTTTTGTAGGTAATCGGCCTACGCGTGTAGGCAATCGGCCTACGCGCGGGCGCGGTGTGGGGTCAGCCGGGGAGGCGGGCGGCGAGGCGGCGGGCGAGCGTGCGCCAGGGGACGGGGCTGGCGGTTTCGTCGCAGACGAGCTCGCGCACCAGCACCCGGCGGTGGTCGGGGGGGCCGTGCCGCGAGACCGCCCGCCACCCGCCGCCGCGCCGCGCGCGGAAGCCGCCGCCCTCCGGCAGCCCGAAGCCGTAGCTCCTGTGCTCCCCCGTGGCGCAGCGCACGCCCTCGTAGAAGAGGTTGTCCACCCCCGAGCGCGAGCGCACCACCACCGTGAAGCGCGCCACCCCGTCGCCGCCGATCGAGTAGGAGCGGCGGTCGAGGAAGTACTCGTGGGGCGAGCCGGGCTCGTTCGGCTCGAAGCGCACCAGGTCGGACGGACGCGGGAGGGCGGGGAACTCGATCTCGTCCTCCCGCCAGTCGGGGTCGAGGAACACCCGTTCGAGCACCCTCTCCTCCCGCGGCTCGTGGTCGCTCGCGAAGGCGCACGACGCGGCGGCGAAGAAGAGGAGCACGGCCCCTCCCGCGAGCCGTGCACATGCGGCGGCCCCCCGGAGCCGCCGCCCGGAACCCCGGCGCCGGAACCTCCCTCTCCCGCAAACGGCGGCGCCGGCGGCAGGCGTGCTCACCGGCCGGCGAGCTCCCAGGTGAGCGCGAGCCGCGCCCGCGCGGGGCCGAGGGCGAGGCGCGCCCGCGGGCCGGGGCCGAGCGGCAGGGCGCGGGCCGTATCGCCGTGGCCGGCCGGCGCCCCCGCCAGCACCGGAAAGCGCACCGCGCGCGCGAACCTCGCCATGACCCCGGCACCCGTGAAGCGCCCGTCCGCCTCGCGCCCGCCCGTGAACTGGCCGAACACCAGGGCCCGTACCCCGCGCAGGGCGCCCGACTGCGCGAGTTGGACCAGCATCCGGTCGATGGCGTAACCGCGCTCGCCGGCATCCTCCACCACCACGATGCGCCCCGCCCCCCGCACCGCCCACGGCGTGCCCGCGAGCGACTGGAGCGTCTTCAAGTTGCCGCCGGCGAGTCCGGCCTCGACCGTGCGCGCGCGCCGGGCGGCGTCGTTGAGGGGCCGCAGCGCGCACTCGAAGCGGGCGGCTCGCGGCGCGTTCGGTGCGCGAGCTGCGGGCGG
>CAZSPS010000064.1:0-8130 GCA_964608875.1 uncultured Ectothiorhodospiraceae bacterium | reverse complement strand
CCCCCGGCCTCCGGGGGGGCCCCCCCGCGGTTCTGCCCCCCCCCCCCCCCTCCCGGCATCGTCGGCCTCATCCGGTGGCGAGGAGACGGCCGGGCTTCATGCAAGGCGCCTCGTCAGGGCCCGGTCGATGTGGCACAGGGTGACGACCTGCATCAGGCCGGTCACCCCGTCCCGCCACCGGGGGTTCATGTCCAGGAGCTCCAGCACCCGGCCGCACGTCATCTCGGCCACCAGCGCGATGTCGGCGGCGGAGACCTCGCCGTCGATGGTCATCTCCAGCCTTTCGCCGCCGCCGCCGGCGCCGTCGTCGGGGGTTACGTCCACGTGCAGGCCGCAGACGCCGATCAGGGCGCGGATCAGGGAAGCCTCCTTCGGGATGTGCGCGGCATGGACCTTCAGCCGCAAGTGCAGCCCGGGGTCGCCGACCGTGCCGGACCCGGCGGCCCCGCCGCCGTCCGCCGCCGCCGGCAACGCCTCCGGGCGCCCCGGCTGCAGCGAGAACACCAGGTCGGCGTGCGCGCGCTGCGGGCGGATGAAGCGGCGGGAATCGTCCTCGCGCCGCCGCAGCTGGTCCGCCACCTGGGCCGCCGAATAGCCGCGGTGGGCGGCGTCGCGCCGCTCCTTGAAATGGCGGCGCAGCCCCTCGTCCATGTCGAGGTAGATCTTCAGGTCGTAGACCTCGCGCAAGGCCGAGGTATAGAGGGTGTGCAGCCCCGTGGCCATGATGAAGTCGTTGCTGCCGACGGGCGCGGCCACGCTCATCTTCCCGATCGCGTGGTCGTACTTCGGCGACACGATGGTCAGCCGGTCGGCCATGGCCGTCAGGTCGTCGCCGAGGCGCTCGAGGTCGTTGGCCGCCGGGTCGAGATGCGTCAACGCCTTCCACATCGGGCTGTGCCGGTCCCAGTGGTGGTAGTCGTCGCCCGAGACCTCCACGATGGAGTGCGTGCCGATCACGTCCGCCAGCGCGCCGGCGAGAGTGCTCTTGCCCGCGCCCGAATCCCCGGCGATGCCGAGCACGAACGGCTTGCGGCTGAGGCGGTAGAAGTCGTTGCGGCCGACGAGGTTGCGCCAGACGTGGAACACCAGCACCACCCCGGCCACGACCAGGGCGGTGTGCACGAGGGAGGGCAGCTGCTCCGCCGCCGCTCCCGCGCCCGCCGCCGTCGCGCCCGCCCACCGGCCGAGCTCCAGCACCGAGCCGTCGGCCAGGCGGAAGGGCGCGGAGAGCAGGGTGTCGAGCGCATAGGCGGCGGACAGGGCCGCCACCAGGAGGCGGGTGGAGAAGTGGCCCGTGGACAGGAAGAACAGCAGGAAGGGCAGGTTCCAGATGAACCAGCCCGGAGACGTGGACGCGAACAGGGTCACCAGCAGGAACGAGACGCTGGTGCCGGCCAGGAACAGCTCGAAGTTGATGCGCTTCATCACCCACACCCAATAGAGCGCGACCATGTAGAGCGCCGGCACGATGTAGAGCGATACGCCGTTGTCGAACGTGAACCGCAGGCGGTAGACCCGCTGCATCTCCGGGTTCTCGAACAGCATCCGCCACCCGTCCTGCGACAGCAGGAACGGCGCGATGAAGCACGCGGCGGACAGGGCGAGGCCCGTCAGGAAGGCCGGCAGGTGCCGGCGCAGCAGCTTGCCGTTGTAGAGGTAGATGAGGAAGAAGGACACGCAGATGACCATGCTGAGCTTGGCCGAGACCGCGAGCGCGCAGACGGCGCCGGACCAGGCGAGCTGCGCCTTCATCGCGGGCGGGCGCGCGAGCACGAAGGCGAGCGTCATCAGCAGCACCGGCACGAGGTCGTTCAGCCCCAGCCCGTAGCCCGCGAGCAGCACGATGGGCGAGAGCCAGTAGTAGACCAGCAGCTGGCGCGCCGGCAGGTCCGGCAGCAGGCGCCGCAGGCAGGCCAGCAGGCCCACGTCGACCGCCGCCAGCGTCGCCTGGTAGCCGTAGTGCGCGGGCAGCGAGAGGAGCTCGCCCGCGAACGCGAACGGCAGGAAGGCGAGCCACATCGCGTAGCCGTAGGGGAAGGCGAGGGGGTCGCCGCCCGCCGCCAGCCAGGTGCCCCACGGGTCGAGGCCGAAGCGGTCCACGCTCGCCTGCAGGAAGGGCGCGTACCAGTCGTGGAGGGCGGCGGGCGCGAGGGCCAGCACCAGCGCCAGGCGCACGGCCGCGCCGGCGAAGAACAGCGGATGCGCGAAGAGCGCCTTCATGAAAACTCGCGCTCCCAGAGATCCGGGCGCTTCGTGCACACGGCGTCGGGGCGCACGCGGCGCTCGCGCAGCAGCGCCGCCAGGGCGGGCGCCTCGGCTTCCGCGTCCCGCCCCTGCAACTCCGGCGAGACGATGCAGAGCCGGAAGCCGGCGTCCACCAGCCGCGCCGCCTCGGCGCGCGTCAGCGGGAAGCGGGTGAAGCAGTCCACCCAGGCCCAGTCGATCCGCCCGGCCAGGGCGAGCGCGAGCGCGGGCGGCTCGAACTCCGAGACCCGCACCGCGCAGCGCCGCTCCTCGCCCGTGCGCGCGCAGCGCACCAGGGTCGGGAGCGCCTGGTCCAGGAAGAAGTAGTCCTCGATGCCGCGCGCGCGCAGCAGCGCCGTGATGCGGTGCTCCAGCCCGTCCTCCTTGACGTTGAGGATGAGCGTGCCGTGGCGGTAGCCCTGCAGCCAGCGCTCGAAGTCCTCGCCGGGCGCGAAGGGGTCGTGGTGCAGCACCAGGGCGCCGCCGTCGCTGCGGAGATCGATCTCGACCCCGTAGCGGGGCGGGGTGGCGGCGAGCTCGGCGGCGGTGTTGCGGCGGTGGACGATGAGCTTCACGACGACTTCAGGCTCCTTCGCAGCTCCAGGCTGAAGGCCATGGTGCGGCGGATGAACTTCCACTTGGCCGCCCAGTTGACGTTCCAGTGCGAGACGCCGTGGGCGCGCTCGCCGAAGCGCACCGGGAAGCGCCGCACCTCGAGGCCCGCGACCAGGGCCCGATGATAGGCGTAGAGGTCGAGCGAGAAGTCGTGGGGCGGGGAGCGCCACGTGCGGTAGAAGGCGCGGGGGAAGAGGGTGGGCTGGGCGTTGATGTCGCGCATGGGCCGGGCGAGCAGCAGCGTCTCGAAGAGGCTCATGCCGGCGGTGAACGCGGCGTCCGCGAGCGGCCGGCCGATGCGGCGGCCCTTGACGAAGAGGGGGCGGTCCTCCTCCTGCGGCTGCGCTTCCTCCCGGCGGCGGCGGAACAGGGCGAGGCCCTGCAAGGCGTCCTGGGGGTCGGTCTGCAAGTCGGCGTGCGTCCACCCGAGGACGGCGCCGCGGGCCTCGGCCAGCCCCGCCAGGATGCCGTAGCCGTAGCCCCGGTTCACCGGCACGCGCACGCTGCGGCAGCCGGGGCGCGCGGGCAGCAGCCCGGCGAGCACCTGGGCCGTGTCGTCCGTCGAGCCGTTGTCCACCAGCACCACCTCCACCCCCGGCTCGGCGAGCAGCGCGCCGCAGCGCTCGAGCAGCAGCGGCAGGTTGGCGGCCTCGTTGTAGCAGGGGATCACGAGGGACAGCTCGGGCCGAGCGGCCTGCCCGGCCCGATCCGTCCGTTCAACCGGCTCCATGCGTCGTTCCCTCCTTCGCCCGGAATACCCACCATCTCAGGCCGGCGAAGTTGTTGCAAGCGGCGACCCCCGCGCCGAAGAACCAGCCGATCGCGTAGTGCAGCCCCAGGCCGTCGACCAGCGCCGTGGCGACGACGGCCATCTCCAGGCCGCCGGCGGCGTACACGACGAGGAAGCGCCCGACCCCGGCGGCCTCGACGGCGAAGCGGCGCCCGAACACCCAGGTCCGCCCGAAGTGGTAGGACCAGAGGAGCCCCAGCGCGTAGCCGCTAACGGCCGCCAGGAAGACCGGCGCGCCGGCCGACAGCAGCAGGTAGTAGCCCACGTAGTTGACCACGTTCGAGCCGACGCCGACCAGCAGGAAGCGCAGCACGGACCCGTCCCGGAGGGAGCGCGCGACGGCGCCGCCGAGCCGCCGCCACTCGATCCGCCACCGCCGCGCGCCCTTCACCCCGTCCACTCCGCCGGGTCGGGCGCGACGGGGCGGTACGCCCGCTCCAGCTCCGCGCGCGCCGGCGCGGGGACGCGGGGGTCGCGCTCCAGCCGGTAGGGGTGGCCCGGCCACTTGTGGAAGCAGGACTGCCAGTACTCGAACGTGCGCAGGTCGTCGGGCGTGCCCCAGCTCAGGTAGCTCTCGACCTCGAACAGGCGGCAGCGAAGGCCCAGCGCCAGGGCGTGGTTGATGCAGGAGTCGAGGTAGAGCTCGCCGCCCACCCGGTCGTCGTGCTCCAGCAGCCGCTCGACGCAGCGCCGGAAGTCGGCGGCGCGGCGGAAGGTGAAGGTGCCGCAGACGATGGGGTCGGAGGCGGGCGAGCCGGACGCGAGCGGCTGCTTGACCGAGATGCGCTCGATCCACCCCTCGCCGTCGGCCTGGGCCTGGACCTGGATCCAGCCGAACATGCGCGGGCGGCGGAGCGCATCGGCATGGCCGCGCGCGCCCCACACGATCACGTCGGTGTCGGGGTCTTCGGCGAGGCGCCGCCACGCCGCGCCGTCGTAGAGGGCGCCGTGGTCGCAGGCCCCGAAGGTCACCGGCCCCGGCGCACTGCCGCCCGCGAGGGCGCGTTCGAGCGCATCGAGCCCGAGCAGGGCCGTACAGGCCTGCCCCTCGGTGACCTGGGGGAGCATCTCGACCACCGCCCCCGGATACAGGCGTTCGAGCTCGGCGGCGATCGCGCCGGCGCCCGGCATGTCCGCGCGCAGCACGAAGGCGTGGCGCTCGGCGGGCGGCAGCGCCTCGACCGCCTGCACCACCATCGGCTTCCCGGACACCGGGACGAGCGGCTTCGGCACGGTGTAGCCGGCGTCGGCGAAGCGCTGCCCGAGCCCGGCCATGGGCAGGATCACCGAGCCGCAGGGCCGCTCCTCCCGCCCGCAGCCGGCGAGGGCGCGGAAGGTCCCGGACCAGCCCCGGTACTCGGCCACGTCCTCCGGCGTCCCCCACTGCATGAAGTGCTGCAACGGGTACACCGCCACCCGCTCCCCCGCGGCGAACAGCGGCTTGTAGGCGAGGCTCACGTAGTACTCCCCGCCGAGGCTCAGGTCCTGCTCCACCGCCGCCCGGAAGGCGTGGCTCATCAGGCGGGCCGAGGCGAAATAGTAGGTGCCGCTGGAGGCGAACTCGCGCATGGGGTCGTCGGTGAACGGCTCCTTCTCGCGGATGTCCTCGGCCCAGCCGCCGGTCTCGCGCAGGTAGGCGTAGCGGGTGCCGCCGAGCGAGTGGGGATGGAAGCCCCGGTAGGCCGGGATCGCGCCCGCGCAGCCGGTCTCGCGCACGAAGCGCTTGAAGTGGCGCCAGTCCCAATAGCAGGCGAAGTCGCAGTAGTTGACCACCACCGGGCGGTCGGGGTCGAGCAGGTGCTCGGCCTGGCGCACCGCGTGCACGGGGCCGAGGCGGTGCGGGGCGATGCCGACGATGCGCGCGCCGCGGGCACCGCCCCCGCGCCTGCGCCCGGACGCACCCGCGCCCGTATCCGCGCCCGCGCCCACGCCCGCGTCCGTGTCTGCATCCGCATCCGCGTCCGGGCAGAGCGCGCGCAGGACGTCCTCCATGCGGTACGCGGGGTCGTCGAGATGCTCCCGGTTGCAGATGAAGATGAAGTCGCGCTCGCCGGGGAACAGGTCCACCACGTGCGCGATGACGGGCTTGCCGTCGATCTCGATGAGCGGCTTGGGCGTGCGGTAGCCGGCGCGGCGGAAACGCTCCCCGAAGCCCGACATGGGAACGACGATCTGCATCCCGGTCCTTCCGTCATCCCGCGGGCGGCGCGGCGGCCGATCGTGTGGTGGGCCGTGCAGGGATCGAACCTGCGACCACCTGATTAAAAGTCAGATGCTCTACCAACTGAGCTAACGGCCCGGTCCGAGGCGCGCGTGTGGGCGCGTGGACGTGGGCGCGGCCACCCCCCACGCGCGACGGCGCGGCAGTCTAGCACGGGCGCACCGGCGGAATCGTCTTTCAGGGCGCGAAGATCCGTCCTGGAGGCTCCCCCGTGCGCCGAACGGCGCCGCGCCCGGGTGTCAGCAAATTGCCTACGAAAGTCGAGCCGAAATCCTACAAAAGTCGAGCCGATTCCCTACAAATTGCTATGGCCCCGCTCCCGCCAAGGGGCTAGGGTGTCCGCATGGAGATGGACACCGCATCGAAGCGCCTGTTCGGGCTGCGGCGCATGGCCGCGCGCCTGCTGTGCGCCGTTGCGCCCGAGCTCGCCCCGCACCTCGACTTCACCGACATGGTATCGCTTTCCGCCAACTGGGCCCGGCCCGAGGACAGCGACGACACGCTCGGCGCCCAGCGCTACGCCGACACGGTCTGGCGCATCGGCTACGCCGACGACAGCGCGCGCTCGCTGTTGCTGCTGCTCGAGTTCCAGTCCAAGCCGGACCCCAAGATGGCTTGGCGCGTGCGAGACTACCTCAACCTGCTGCAAGACGGTCTCAGGACCGGGGACCAACTCGACGCCGACGGTAATACGCGCTCGCTGGCCGTAGTGGTGCACTCCGGTCGGTCCCGGTGGTCGGCGGGGGGCGGCGTCGACGCCGTGCCGGTGTCGGCCGACGGCACGCCGCAGATGGCGTTCGACCGCCCCTACCTGCTGCTTGACTTGCGCCGGATGCAGGTGGACGATGCGACAATGCTCAATCCGGCGACGGCGGTGCTGGGCATCGCCACCACCACCTCGCTGGACGAGGCGAAGGCGTGGGTGGGGGAGATGGCGGTTCGCCTGCCGGAGGCGGTCGCCGACCCCGAGGCGTGGCGGGAGCTCAAGGGTCCGGTGAGGGAGTGGCTGTCGGCGATGTTGTCGCAGCTGTTCCCGGGCGTCGCTGCCGAGGAGATCGAGGGCATCGCGCGTGGGCTGTTCGAGGAAGAGGAGAGGGAGGGGAGCATGTTCATCATCGACGAAAAGATAGAGGAGTGGAAGGAGAGGGAGCAGCGCCTGGGCGAGGTCAGAGGCATCGCGAAGGGCAGGGCAGAGGGCATCGAGCGGGAGCGGTCGCGGCTGCGCGAGCAGGCGGAGCACAAGTTCGGCGCTGCGGTGGGCGAGGAGCTGGCCCGCCGCCTGGAGCCGGTATCGGACACCAGCAAGCTCCGGGAAGCCAGCGTGCTGATCATCGACTGCGCCGACGGCGCCGAGCTCCTCGCCCGCGTCCGCCCGAACGGCAGCGGCTGAGGCGCCTCCACGTCGCGACCGAGGAGATCGAGGGCATCGCACACGGGCTGTTCGAGGAAGAGGAGAGGGAGGGGAGCATGTTCATCATCGACGAGAAGATAGAGGAGTGGAAGGAGAGGGAGCAGCGCCTGGGCTTCGAGCGTGGCATCGCGAAGGGCCTCGCTGAGGGCGCGGCCAAAGGCATCGCGGAGGGTGAGGCCAGGGGCATCGCCGAGGGCGAGGCCAGGGGCATCGTGCGGGAGCAGTCGCGGCTGTGCAAGTTGGCGGGGCGCAAGTTCGGCGCCGCGGTGGGCGAGGAGCTGGCCCGCCGTCTGGGGCCGGTGTCGGACGCCGAGAAGCTTGAGGAGGTCGGCGTGCTGATCCTGGACTGCGCCGACGGCGCGGAGCTGCTCGCCCGCGTCCGCCCGAACGGAGGCGCCTGAGGCGTCCGCCCGGACGCTTGACTACGCCGGCCTGCTGCGGCGGTGCGCCTGCCGGAGGCGGTCGCCGACCCTGAGGTCTGGCGGGAGCTCAAGGGTCCGGTGAGGGGGTGGCTGTCGGCGATGTTGTCGCAGCTGTTTCCGGGCACTGCGGCCGGGGTGGTCGAAGGCGTCGCGCGTGGGCTGTTCGAGGAAGAGGAGAGGGAGGAGAGCATGTTCATCATCGACGAGAAGATCGAGGAGTGGAAGGAGAGGGAGCAGTCCCTGGGCTTTGAGCGTGGCATCGCGAAGGGCATCGCCGAGGGCATCGTGCGGGAGCGGTCGCGGCTGCGCGAGCAGGCGGAGCACAAGTTCGGCGCTGCGGTGGGCGAGGAGTTGGCCCGCCGCCTGGAGCGAGTGTCGGACACCGGCAAGCTCCGGGAAGCCGGCGTGCTGATCATCGACTGCGCCG
>CAZSPS010000063.1:0-2769 GCA_964608875.1 uncultured Ectothiorhodospiraceae bacterium | reverse complement strand
TGTTGTCCACCGTGACCACGCGCGAGGCGGCGCCGCCGATGTGGAAGGTGCGCATCGTGAGCTGCGTGCCGGGCTCGCCGATGGACTGGGCGGCGACCACCCCCACCGCCTCGCCCAGGTCCACGAGCTCGCCGCGCGCGTGGTCACGGTGGACAACATCACGGTCAAGTCCGCGGGCGCCGTGCGCCTCAAGGTGCGCTCGGTCAAGCGCGCCGACGGCACCCACGTCGCCGTCTCGCACTCCGGGGAGTTCGCGGTGGTCGACGCCAACGGGCGCGTGCGCGAGCGGCACAAGGTGCCCTACGGGGCGGTGCTCTCGGCCGTGGACGGAGACGAGGTGCAGCCGGGCCAGGTGGTGGCCAACTGGGACCCGCACACCCGCCCCCGCGTCACCGAAGTGGCGGGCCGCATCCGCTTCCGGGACGTGGAGCCCGATGTCACCGTGCGGCGTCAGGTCGACGAGCTCACGGGCATCGAAAGTCTGCAGGTGCTGGACGTGAAGCAGCGCACTGCGGCCGGCGCCTCGCTGCAGCCGACGGTGCTCCTGGTCGACTCCAAGGGCAAGGAGCGCACGTATCCGGGCACCGAGGTCCCGGTTCAGTACCAGTTGCCTGAGGGGGCGATGCTCAACGTCGCGGATGGGGAACGCGTCCAGGTCGGGGACATCATCGCCCGCCTGCCCCAGGAGTCGGCCAAGACCCGCGACATCACCGGCGGCCTGCCGCGGGTGGCGGAACTGTTCGAGGCGCGGCGCCCGAAGGAGCCGGCGGTGCTCGCCGACTGGAGCGGGCTGGTGAGCTTCGGCCGCGAGACCAAGGGCAAGCAGCGCATCGTCATCACCGACGATCAGGGGCAGAGCCACGACACGCTGATCCCGAAGGGGCGCAACGTGCTGGTGTTCGAGGGCGAGCACGTCGAGCGCGGCGAGACCATCGTGGACGGCAGCCCGAGCGCCCACGACATCCTGCGGGTGCACGGGGTGAACGCGCTCGCCAACTACGTCGTCAACGAGGTGCAGGAGGTCTACCGCCTGCAGGGGGTCAAGATCAACGACAAGCACATCGAGGTGATCGTCCGCCAGATGCTGCGCAAGGTCGAGGTGGACGAGCCGGGCGGCTCGGGCCTGGTGGCCGGCGAGCAGATCGACCGCGCGCGCCTCGTCGCCATCAACGAGGAGGCGGTGGCGGCGGACCGCGAGCCCGCCACCTGGCAGCCCCTGCTGCTCGGCATCACCAAGGCGTCGCTGTCCACCGACAGCTTCATCTCCGCCGCGTCCTTCCAGGAGACCACGCGGGTGCTGACGGAGGCTTCGGTGATCAGCCGGCTCGACGAGCTGCGCGGCTTGAAGGAGAACGTCATCGTGGGCCGGCTCATCCCGGCCGGCACCGGCTTCGCCTGGCATCGCGAGGCCGAGCGCGAGGCGGCCGAGGAGCTGTCCGAGGAAGACGACATCAAGGCCCGGTTCGCGGAAGCCGAGGCGTGGGCGCGTTCCGTGGTGCCGCCCGCGCCGGAGCACGGCGAGGCCATGCCCTGATCGTCCGGCGGCGGCCGGGCGCGGGGTGTTGTTGACAACCCCCGCACGCCCGTCCTACACTACGCGGTCCCGCGACGGGTGGGGCGACCCGCCCGTCTTTTTTACGCGCTTCCCGCTGTCGTCCGCTCCGGGCAGGAGGGCGAAGGGGGAGGCTGTCGCTTTCGCAAACGGCACACGGCACAGGCGTCATGGCGACCATCAACCAACTCGTGCGCAAGCCGCGCAAGCGGCAGACGAAGAAGAGCAACGTGCCGGCGCTGCAGGGTGGGCCGCAGAAGCGCGGGGTGTGCACGCGCGTCTACACCACCACCCCCAAGAAGCCGAACTCCGCGCTGCGCAAGGTGGCCCGCGTGCGCCTCACCAACGGCATGGAGGTCACCACCTACATCGGCGGCGAGAGCCACAACCTGCAGGAGCACTCGGTCATCCTCATCCGAGGCGGGCGGGTCAAGGACCTGCCTGGGGTGCGCTACCACACCGTGCGCGGCACGCTCGACGCCTCCGGGGTGGCGGACCGCCGCCAGGGGCGCTCGAAGTACGGCGCCAAGCGGCCGAGGGGCTGACCGATGCCGCGCCGCCGAGTCGCCGCCCAGCGGGTCATCCTGCCCGACCCGAAGTACAAGGACGAGTCCGTCGCCAAGTTCATCAACACCTTGATGTTGAACGGCAAGAAGTCGATCGCGGAGCGGGTGATGTACCAGGCCCTGGACCACGTCGCGCGGCGCACGCGCAAGGACCCGGTCGCGGTCTTCGGCGAGGCGCTCGAGAACGTGCGCCCGCAGGTGGAGGTGAAGTCGCGGCGGGTGGGCGGCGCGACCTACCAGGTGCCGGTCGAGGTGCGCCCCTTGCGCCGCAACGCGCTCGCCATGCGCTGGCTGGTGGACGCGGCGCGCCGGCGCAGCGAGAAGTCGATGGACCTGCGTCTGGCCGGCGAGCTCATCGAGGCCTCCGAGAACCGCGGCTCCGCCGCCAAGAAGCGCGAAGACACCCACCGCATGGCCGAGGCCAACAAGGCCTTCGCCCACTACCGCTGGTAGGCCCGGGGTCCACGCCGAGATGAGCTCCGTAGCCAAGCAGATCAGCCTCGCGGCCGGCCGGCGCAGCACTCCCATCGAGCGCTACCGCAACATCGGCATCATGGCGCACATCGACGCCGGCAAGACCACCACCACCGAGCGCATCCTGTTCTACACCGGCGTCTCCCACAAGCTCGGGGAGGTGCACGACGGGGCTGC
>CAZSPS010000062.1:0-4116 GCA_964608875.1 uncultured Ectothiorhodospiraceae bacterium | reverse complement strand
CCGGGGTGAGCGCCGATGCGGTGAGCGCGGCCAGGGAGGAGTAGCGGGAGAGGGCCGCGACCGCGAGCCAGGTGGCGAGCACCGCGGCGCCGAGGAGCGGCTCGACTCCGGTGAGGGCGCCGAGCGCGGTCGCCACCCCCTTCCCGCCCCGGAAGCGGAAGAACACCGGGTACAGGTGCCCGAGGAAGGCGGCGAGGCCGGTGAGGGCGAGGGCGAGCGGCGGCAGGTCGAGCGCGCGCGCCGCCAGCACCGGCGCGAGGCCCTTCAGCACGTCGCCCGCGAGGGTCAGGGCCGCGGCCCCGCGTCCGGCGAGGCGCAGCACGTTGGTGGCGCCCGGGTTGCCGGAGCCGCCGGCGCGCGGGTCCGCCGCCCCGAACGCGCGCGACACCACCACGGCGGTGGAGACCGAGCCCGCGAGGTAGCCGGCGGCTGCGAAGAGCGCGGTGGCGGCGATGGACACGGCAGGCGGCGTCCGGGGCGGTGGAAGGGAGGGGAATGGTAGCAACCGGCGCGCGGGCTGCGGCGCATCGGCCGATCCGCTAGACTCGCCCTTTCCCTGGCAGGGCGTGCCCCGGTGGACGTCATCTATATCCGCGACCTGCGTGTGCAGACGACCATCGGCGTCTACGAGTGGGAGCGGCGGATCCGGCAGACGGTGTTCCTCGACCTCGAGATGGCGGCGGACGCGGCGCGCGCCGCCGAGTCCGACCGCATCGAAGACGCGCTCGACTACAAGGCGATCGGCAAGCGCGTGGTCGAGTTCGCGTCGGAGGCGGAGTTCGGGCTGGTGGAGACCCTCGCGGAGCGGGTGGCGGCGCTGGTGCGCGAGGAGTTCGGGGTGCCGTGGGTCCGGCTCCGCCTCAACAAGCGGCACGCCCTGCGGGGAGCGGCGGACGTCGGCGTCGTCGTCGAGCGGGGCGAGCGCCCGGCGCCGGGGGACGGGCCGTGAACTTCTGCTCCGACTGCGGCGCGCCCGTGGTCCTCGAGGTGCCGCCGGGAGACAACCGGCCGCGCCACGTCTGCCGCGAATGCGGGAGCATCCACTACCTGAACCCCAAGATGGTGGTGGGCGCCGTGCCGGAGTGGGACGACGGGCGGGTGCTGCTCTGCCGGCGCGCGATCGAGCCCCGCTACGGCCTCTGGACCCTGCCCGCCGGATTCCTCGAGATCGGCGAGACGATGGAGGAGGGCGCCTGCCGCGAGGCCACCGAGGAAGCCAACGCCAACCTTCGCATCCACGGCCTCTACACCCTGTTCAGCATCCCCTACATCGACCAGGTGCATGCCTTCTTCCGGGCGGCGCTGCTCGACCGGGACTTCCACGCGGGCCAGGAGAGCCTGGAGGTGCGGCTGTTCGAAGAGGACGACATCCCGTGGGATGAGCTCGCGTTCGCGGTGGTCCACAAGACGCTCGAGCTGTGGCTCGAGGACCGGCGCACGGGCCGCTTTCCGACCCATGCCGGCGAAGCGGTGCGCCGTCCGGGCGACGGGCGCTGGCCCCGTTTCACGATACGGTCGATCTGACGGCATGGCGCAAGCGCCGCCGCGGCCCGGCTCAGCCCGAGAGCGACTTGCCGCCGTCCACCGCGAGGTCCTGCCCGGTGACGTACTTCGCGTCGCGCACGAGGAAGAGCACCGCGTCCGCCACGTCGTCCGGCTCGCCGCTCCTGCGAAGGGCGGTGCGCTCGACGATCCATCGCCGGTCCGCGTCGCCGCCGCCGCCGTCCTCCGGCCACAGCACCGTTCCGGGGGAGACGGAGTTGACCCGGACCTCGGGGCCGAGCTCGAGCGCGAGGGCGCGGGTGAGCATGACGAGGCCCGCCTTGGCGGCGCAATAGACCGGATGGCCGGAGAGGGGCCGGCGGCCGTGGACGTCCGCGATGTTCACGATGGACCCGCGCGCGGCGCCGAGGCGTGGCGCGGCGGCCTGGGCGAGGAAGAACGGGGCCGCGAGGTTGGTGCCGACGAGGTCGCGCCAGCCGGCCGCGGAGACGGCGCCGATCGGGGTCGGGTAGAAGGTGGAGGCGTTGTTGACGAGCGCGTCGAGGCGCCCGCCCCACGGCGCGGCCGCCCGCTCCACGAGGGCGCCGGCCGCGTCCGGGTCGCGCTCGAGGGCGAGCAGGTCCGCCGTCACCACCGTGGCCGAGCCGGGTCGGGCCGCCTCGAGCTCCGCGCACAGCCGTTCGGCTTCGCCGCGCGAGCGGTGGCAGTGGATCGCCACCGACATCCCCGCCCCGTGGAGGGTGCGTGCGATGCGCGCCCCGATGCGCCGCGCGGCGCCGGTGACCAGGGCGACCGGCGGCTCAGCCACCGCGGCGGTCCGGGCGCGGGGTGGGCGGGATGAGCGGGATGTTCCGGCCGGCCGGGCTGCCCGCGCCCGACCCCGGCGCCGCCGCCCACGGGGCGCGGCTGGCGGCGCTCGTGCGCGCCCGCATCGAGGCGCGCCGCGGCCCCATCCCCTTCTGCGAATACATGGAACTGTGCCTGAACGCCCCGGGGCTCGGATACTACACGGCGGGGAGCGCGAAGTTCGGGGCGGAGGGCGATTTCGTCACCGCCCCGGAGCTGTCCCCGCTCTTCGCCCGCTGCGTCGCCCGGCAGCTCGACGAGGTGCTGGACCGGCTCGGCGGGGGCGAGGTCCTGGAGCTGGGGGCGGGCAGCGGGGCCTTCGCCCGCGAGTGCCTCGCCGAGCTCTCGCGCCTGGGCCGCCCGCCCGCGCGCTACCGCATCCTCGAGACGAGCGCGGAGCTGCGGGCGCGCCAACGCCGGCGCCTGGGGAGACTGGGCGCGGATGCGGACGTGGACGTGGAAGCGGATGCGGACGTGGGTACGGACTTGGACGGGAACGCGGGTCTGGACGTAGACGTGGACGTGGAATGGCTCGACACTCTTCCGGACGAGCCGTTCGACGGGGTGGTCTTCGCCAACGAGGTGGCCGACGCCCTGCCCGTCGAGCGCTTCCGCGTCGGAGACGGCGGCCGGGTCGAGTCCCTGCACGTGGACTTCGAGGCCGACGGGTGCGACGGCGATGGCGACGGCGGCGGCGGGCGCTTCCGCTGGGCGGCGCGGCCGGCCGGGGCGGCGCTCCGCGAGCGGGTGCGGGCCATCGAGACCCGCCTCGGACGCCGGTTCGAGGCGGGCTACGAATCGGAGTGGTGCCCGTCCCTCCCCGCGTGGCTCGCCTCGCTCGCCGCCTGCCTCGGCCGGGGGCTCGTGCTCGTCTTCGACTACGGCTACGGCGAAGCCGAGTACTACCACCCGGACCGCAGCCGGGGGACCCTCGGCTGCCACTACCGCCACCGCTGGCACGACGACCCGCTGGTCCTGACCGGCCTGCAGGACGTGACCGCCGGCGTCGACTTCAGCGCGCTCGCGCGGGCCGGCGACGCGGCGGGGCTCGAACGGCTGGGCTTCACGACGCAGGCCTGGTTCCTCATCGACTGCGGCCTCGCCTCTTCCTTTCTCGCCGAGGCGGACCTGGGCGACCCCGTCGGCCATGCCCGCCTCGCCCGCGCGGTCAAGCAGCTGACCCTGCCCGGCGAGATGGGCGAGCGGGTGCGCGTGCTCGGGCTGGGTCGGGGGTTGGGCCGCGGGCTCGGCCGCAGGCGGGAGGGGCAGGGTGAGGAGGCGGGGGAAGGAGCGCCCCCCGTGCTCGCCCATCTCGCCGGGCAGGGTCAGCTGCTTGACCGCACGGGCGAGGCGGGCGTGGCCGACGGGGTCGCCCGGGTCCGCCTCGGCGAGGAAGGAAGAGGCGAGGCCGCAGCCGATGAGGAACCAGGCCTGCGTCGTGAAGCCGAGCCGTTCGAGCCCCGCCGCGTCGCCGGCCCGCGCGAGCGCGCTGAAGTCGACGCCGGCGGTCACGTCCTGCAGGCCGGGCAGGACCAGCGGGTCGTCGTGCCAGCGGTGGCGGTAGTGGCAGCCGAGGGTCCCCTGGCTGCGGTCCGGGTGGTAGTACTCGGCTTCGCCGTAGCCGTAGTCGAAGACGAGCACGAGCCCACGGCCGAGGCAGGCGGCGAGCGAGGCGAGCCACGCGGGGAGGGACGGGCACCACTCCGATTCGTAGCCCGCCTCGAACCGGCGTCCGAGGCGGGTCTCGATGGCCCGCACCCGCTCGCG
>CAZSPS010000061.1:0-9849 GCA_964608875.1 uncultured Ectothiorhodospiraceae bacterium | reverse complement strand
CCCCCCCCGGCGCGCCCCGCTCCGCATCCGGCGAAGGCGCACGCGCGGTGACCGCGTTCCACAAGACGACGGCCGCAAGGCTCGCCGTGTTGTCCACCCTGCTGGCGCTCGCCGGCTGCGGCGGCGGCGGAGGTGGTGGTGGTGGCGCGCCGGCGCCACCGCCCCCACCGCCGGAGCCGAGGTTCCCCGAAACGACCGCGGAGGCATTCCGGAGCCACGTCGGATTCAGACGGCAGCATGAGCTCGTCCGCGCCGGCGCGGCGTACGAGAACCACCTGGAAGCGAGAGGCGATCAGGTCCTGCCGGGCGAAGGCGCCGTCATCGGCGTCCTGGACGGCGGTTTCGCCGGGTACCTGCACCCCCTGTTCGATCCCGAGCGAACCAGTTGGATCGGCGGCCCGTCGGGATACCCGGGCTCGCACGGAACGGCGGTCGCAAGCGTCGCGGTGGCCAAGCGGGACGCGATGCACGAGATGCACGGGATCGCATGGGGCGCGAACGTAGAGCTTTTCGAGCTTGGCGCCGGCATGCCTTTTTATGAACAGGCGGACGCCTTCCGCAGGGTATTCACCGACGGCGGCCGCATCGATTTCCTGAACCTGAGCATCGGGGAAATTTCAACATACGTTGCTTGCGATGGCGTCATACGCGATACCGATCTCTTCACGACGTGGACTCGCCAATGCGTGGAAGAACGGTACGGAGACATCGTCGAGGTCCTCAAACAGGAAGAGCGCACCGAGAAGACCATACTCGTCTGGGCGGCGGGAAACACCAATGGCTTGTTGTGCCGGGCCGGCCCCAGCTGCTACCACCAGAGTGAAACCGACGAAGAAGGAAATCCGAGGCTCTGTACTTTTGAGGAACCTTGCGATTTCCCCTCCCTCGGCATATTCGACGCGCACTCGCCCGACGTCGTCTCGGGATGGATGGAGCTCATCCCCGAGCTCCGAGACCACAGCGTCGCCGTCGTGTCGGTAGACGGGGACGGCGAGATATCGGACTTCTCGAACCGCTGCGGCGAAGCGTCCGAGCGGTGCATCGCGGCGCCCGGGGAGGGCGTGTACACGGCCGAAGTCGATGCGGAAGACGAACCTCCGGAGTACTCCGTCGGGGCAAGAAGCGGAACTTCGTACTCGGCCCCCATCGTGGCGGGCTCGCTCGCGGTCATGAAGTCGGCATTCGAGGGCCAGCTGTCGAACGAAGAGCTCCTGCAGCGGCTCTTCGATACCGCGAACAAGGAAGGACGCTACGCGAACGAAGCGCTCTACGGCCAGGGACTCGTGGACCTGGGCGCCGCCACCCGGCCATTCGGCGGCATGAGCTTCGTCGGCGGCGCCCATGCGACTTCCGGCGGCGTTGCGGTCCACGAGACGGGGGTCTCCCTGGGCCCCGCGTTCGGCGACGGCCTGGCGAAGGCGCTCGGCGGCCGGCGCCTGACCGCCTTCGACTCGCTGGGCGCGCCGTTCCCCGTGCACGCGGCCTCGCTCGTCTCCGAAGCATCCCGCGCCCAGGCGCCCGCGGCCCGTCTCCAGCGCGTCCTGCGCCCGCCGGACCGCGAGAGGGCGCCCAAGGCGCTCGTCCACGCGAGCGGCCTCCGCCGCGCGAAGCTCTTCGAGCGCTCGGGCTGGAGCGCTTCGCTCCTCGCCGACGGCGAGCGAATGTCGGGCGCCGCGCTCGAACGCCCGGGACTCACGCTGACCGCCTTCCACGACAAGGAGTCCCTGTACGGCACCCGGGCGCAAGGGGCGTTCGGACGGGTCTCGGGGTCGAGCCTGTCCGCGGGCGGCGCCGGGCGCTGGACGCGCGGCGCGTGGACGCTCGGTCTGTCCGGCGAAGCCGGGGTCGCGGACCCGAAGTGGCGAGGCGTGCTCGGCGAGGGCGCGAGCACCGTTTGGACCAGCGCCTTCGCGGCCGAGGCTTCGCGCCGGCTGGGCGAACGCTCCCAGGCCGGCTTCTCGCTCTCGCAGCCGCTCCGCGTCGAGCGGGCGGCGGTAGACCTCGACCTGCCGGTCGCACGCGAGGCCGGGACGGGGCGGGTCGTCCGCGAGCGCCAGCGGCTCGATCTGGAGCCCTCGGGCCGCCAGCTCGACCTCGGCGCCTCGTTCGCCCGGCGGCTCGGCGGCGAGAGCCTCGTCCGCCTCGAGCTCGTGCGCTCGCGCGCACCCGGCCACGTGCGGGCCGCGAAGACGGCGTGGCAAGCCGCGGCGGGACTCCGGCTCCGCTGGTAGCCCGCGAACGCCCGCCCGTGAAGCCGGCCTGCGAGTGCGGGCGTTCGGTGCGGTTGCTTCCCACGGACGAAAGCGAGCACAATCCAGGGGCCAACACCCCGGGTCCGGCCCCCGGGGGCGTCCCGCGCCGACCGCGCGGGACCCTCGGCGCCGGAGCCGGCCGAGACCGAACCACCGCACAACGGGAGACAACCGTGAAGCACCGCATCCTCAGCGCCGCCATCGCCGGCGCCGGCCTCGCCTTCGCGCTCGGCCCAGCGGCCCACGCGAAGACCTTCTTCTACTGCTCCGAGGGCAGCCCGGAGGGCTTCAACCCCGCGCTCTACACCTCGGGCACCACCTTCGACGCCTCCTCGCGCCAGCTGTTCAACCGGCTGGTCGAGTTCTCGCGCGGCACCACCGACATCCGGCCCGCGCTCGCGGAGTCCTGGTCGGTCTCCGGCGACGGGCTCGAGTACACCTTCAAGCTGCGCAAGGGGGTCAAGTTCCACACCACGGCGAACTTCACCCCGACGCGCGACTTCAACGCCGACGACGTGCTCTTCAGCTTCGGGCGCCAGCGCTTCGAGGACCACCCCTACAGCAAGGTCTCCGGCGGGGACTACCGCTACTGGGGCTACATGAGCATGACCGACCTCATCGGCGCCATCGACAAGATCGACGACCACACGGTCAAGTTCACCCTGACCCGGCCGGAGTCGCCGTTCATCGCCAACATGGCCATGGACTTCGCCTCGGTCAGCTCGGCCGAGTACGCCGACCGGATGATGGCCGAGGGCACGCCCGAGAAGGTCGATCTGGAACCCGTCGGCACCGGCCCCTTCTACCTCGTCGCCTACCAGAAGGACGCCGTGATCCGCTACAAGGCCCATCCGGGCTACTGGGAGGGCAAGGCCGCCATCGACGACCTCATCTTCGCCATCACCACCGACAACAACGTGGCGTACCAGAAGCTGAAGGCCGGCGAGTGCCACCTCATCCCCTACCCGAACCCGGCGGACCTCGATGCGATGAAGACCGAGCCCGACGTGAACCTGCTGAGCCAGGAGGGCCTCAACGTCGGCTACCTCGCCTTCAACACCGAGAAGAAGCCGTTCGACGACGTGCGCGTGCGCCGGGCGCTCAACATGGCGGTGAACAAGCAGGCGATCCTGGACGCGGTGTTCCAGGGCGCGGGCAGCATCGCCAAGAACCCGATCCCGCCGACCATCTGGTCCTACAACGACGGGGTCGAGGACTATCCCTACGATCCGGACGCGGCGCGGGCGTTGTTGCGCGAGGCCGGGGTGACGAACCTCGAAACCGACCTCTGGGCGATGCCGGTGCAGCGGCCCTACAACCCGAACGCGCGGCGCATGGCCGAGCTCATCCAGGCCGACTGGGCCAAGGTCGGGGTGCAGGCCGAGATCGTGAGCATGGAGTGGGGCGAGTACCTCACCCGCACCAAGGAGGGCGAGCACCAGACCATGCTGCTCGGGTGGACCGGCGACAACGGCGACCCGGACAACTTCATGTACGTGCTGCTGGGTTGCGACGCCGCCGAGACGGGCGGCAACCGCGCCCGCTGGTGCGACAAGGAGTTCGACGACATGCTGCGCGAAGCGAAGCAGATCTCCGACGTGAAGACCCGCACCCGCCTCTACATGCGCGCGCAGGAGCGCTTCAAGCAGGAGGCGCCGTGGATCACCATCGCGCATTCGGTGGTCTACAAGCCGGTGCGCAAGGAGGTCGTGGACTTCCGGATCGATCCGTTCGGCGGGCACGTCTTCTACGGGGTGGACCTGAAGTAGCGTCCGCCCGCCCGTCAGCCCGTCAGCACGCCCGCCGGTCCGGCCCCGGACCGGCGGGCGCCGCACCCGCGCCCGCGCACGCGCCCACGCCCACACCCGCCGCCGACACTGCCGGTGCTCCGCTTCGTCGCCAGCCGCCTGGCCCTCCTGGTCCCCACCTTCCTCGGGGTCACCCTGATCGCGTTCGGCTTCATCCGCCTGGTCCCCGGCGACCCGGTGGAGGTGATGGCCGGCGAGCGCGGCATCGCGCCCGAGCGCCACGCCGAGCTGATGGCCCGCTTCGGCTTCGACCAGCCGCTGTGGAAGCAGTACCTCGACTTCGTGGGCAACGTGCTGCAAGGCGACCTCGGCGTCTCGTTCGTCACCAAGAAGCCGGTGCTGGACGAGTTCTTCGCGCTCTTCCCCGCGACCATCGAGCTCTCGGCCTGCGCCATCGTGTTCGCCGCCCTCATCGGGCTGCCGGCGGGGGTGCTGGCGGCGGTGCGGCGCGGCTCGATCTTCGACCAGACGCTGATGGGCGTCTCGCTCACCGGCTATTCCATGCCGATCTTCTGGTGGGCGCTGCTCCTCATCATGCTGTTCTCGGGGGTGCTGCAACTGACCCCGGTCTCGGGCCGCATCAACCTGCTCTACTTCTTCGACCCCGTGACCGGGTTCATGCTGATCGACTCGCTGCTGTCGGGGCAGGAGGGCGCCTTCCGCTCGGCGGCGCGCCACCTCGTGCTGCCGACGATCGTGCTCGGCACCATCCCCATGGCCGTGATCGCGCGCCAGACCCGCTCCGCCATGCTGGAGGTGCTGGGCGAGGACTACGTGCGCACCGCCCGCGCCAAGGGGCTCGCGCCGCTCCGGGTGATCGGCCTGCACGCGCTGCGCAACGCGCTCATCACCGTGGCGACCGTGATCGGCCTGCAGGTGGGGGCGCTGCTGGCGGGTGCCATCCTCACCGAGACCATTTTCGCCTGGCCTGGGGTCGGCAAGTGGATGGTGCACTCGATCTTCCGCCGCGACTACCAGGCGGTGCAGGGCGGGCTGGTGCTGATCGCGGGCTTCGTGATGATCGTGAACCTGCTGGTCGACTTCCTCTACGGCCTCATCAACCCCCGCATCCGGTACGGGCGGTAGGCGGGGGCGCGCGGCGGCCATGACCGGCAACGGCAACGGCAGCGGCAGCGGCGGCGCCGCACGGCGCCTTCGCGAGTTCTGGTTCTACTTCAGCGAGAACCGCGGCGGCGTCATCGGGCTCGCCGTGGTGCTGCTGGTGGTCCTGGCGGCGCTGTCGGCGGACGTGATCGCCCCGCACCCGCCGCACGAGCAGTACCGCGACGCGCTCCTGAAGCCCCCGGTGTGGGCGGCGGACGGGAGCTGGTCCTTCGTCCTCGGCACCGACGCGGTGGGCCGCGACCTCCTGTCGCGCATCCTCCACGGCGCGCGCTACTCGCTGGCGGTCGGCGTCATCGTGGTCAGCCTGTCGCTCACCTTCGGCATCGGCATCGGGCTCACGGCGGGCTTCTTCGGCGGCGTCTACGACGCGGTGGTGATGCGCCTCATGGACGTCATCCTGGCGGTCCCGAGCCTGCTCCTCGCCCTGGTGCTGGTGGCGGTGCTGGGGCCGAAGCTGTCGAACGCCATGATCGCCATCTCGGTGACCCTGCTGCCGCATTACGTGCGCCTGACCCGCGCCTCGGTGATGACGGAGCGGGGCCGCGACTACGTCACCGCCAGCCGGGTCGCGGGCGCCGGCCGGCCGCGGCTGATGTTCGTCACCATCCTGCCCAACTGCATGGCGCCGCTGGTGGTGCAGGCGACGCTCAGCTTCTCGACCGCGATCCTGGACGCCGCCGCGCTCGGCTTCCTCGGCATCGGCGCGCAGCCGCCGGCGCCGGAGTGGGGCACCATGCTGGCCGAGGCGCGGGAGTTCGTGCTGCGGGCGTGGTGGGTCGTCACCTTCCCGGGCCTCGCCATCCTCATCACCGTGCTGGCGCTCAACCTCCTGGGCGACGGGCTGCGCGACGCGCTCGACCCCAAGCTGAAGCGGAGCTGACGTGGCGCTGCTCGAGATCCGCAACCTGACCGTGCGCTTCCGCACCGTGTCCGGCTCCTTCCGGGCGGTCGACGGGGTCGACCTGGACGTCGAGCAGGGCGAGGTCCTGGGGGTGGTGGGCGAGTCCGGCTCGGGCAAGAGCGTCACCATGCTGGCGATGATGGGGCTGCTGCCCTGGACGGCGCAGATCGAAGCCGACCGCCTCGCCTTCGCCGGCCACGACCTGCTGCGCATCGGCGCGCCCGCGCGGCGGCGCATCGTCGGCCGCGAGCTGGCGATGATCTTCCAGGAGCCGATGACCAGCCTGAACCCCTGCTTCACGGTCGGCTTCCAGATCACCGAGACCATCAAGGCCCACCTGGGCGGCGCCCGCGCCGAGCGGGAGCGGCGCGCGGTGGAGCTCCTGGGCCAAGTCGGCATCCCGTCGCCGGAGACGCGGCTCAGGGCCTTCCCGCACCAGCTGTCCGGCGGCATGAACCAGCGGGTCATGATCGCCATGGCCATCGCCTGCAACCCGCGGCTGCTGATCGCGGACGAGCCGACCACGGCGCTCGACGTCACCATCCAGTCGCAGATCCTCGACCTCCTGCGCGACCTGCAGCGCGAGCGCGGCATGGCGCTGGCGCTGATCACCCACGACATGGGCGTGATCGCGGAGATGGCGGACCGGGTGCAGGTCATGTACGCGGGCCAGCAGGTCGAGGTGGGCGGCGCCGGGCGCCTGTTCGAGGCGCCGCGCCACCCCTACACCGCCGCGCTGCTGGACGCCCTGCCCGAGCGCGGGCTCGGCCGGAACCGGCTGCCGATCATCCCGGGAGTGGTGCCGGGGGTCGAGGACCGGCCGTCCGGCTGCCTGTTCAGCCCGCGCTGCAGGTTCGCGGGGGCGCCGTGCGCGGCGCGGCGCCCGGAGCCGGCCCGGCATCGCGACGGCATGGTGCGCTGCCACACGCCGCTCGAGGGCGGCGTCCCCACGGGCGGCGGGAGTGGGGTCGGCGGCGGCAGCGCCGGCAGCGTTGGCAGCGTTGGTGATGCCGACGTCCCGGCGGACGGCGGAGGCGCCGCGGCATGAGCGGCGAGACCGTGGTGCGGGCCGAAGCGCTCGAACGGAACTACCCGGTCCGCACCGGCCTCCTCGGGCACGGCTTGGTGCGCGCGCTCGCCGGGGTCGACTTCACGCTCGAGACCGGCCGCACCCTGGCGGTGGTGGGCGAGTCCGGCTGCGGCAAGTCGACCCTGGCGCGGCTGGTCACCCTGATCGAGCCGCCCACGGCCGGCAGGCTCCAGATCGGCGGCGTGGACGTGGCTTCCGCCGCCGCCCGCGACTTGAAGGCGCTGCGCCGCACCGTGCAGATCGTGTTCCAGGACCCCTACGGATCGCTCAACCCGCGCAAGCGGATCGGGACCATCCTGGAGGAGCCGGTGCGCATCAACACCACCCTGGACGCGGCGGCGCGGCGGCGGGCGGCGATGGAGATGATGGAGCGGGTGGGGCTGCGCGCCGAGCACTACGACCGCTATCCGCACATGTTCTCGGGCGGCCAGCGGCAACGCATCGCCGTCGCCCGTGCGCTGATGCTGAACCCGAAGGTGGTGGTGCTGGACGAGCCGGTGTCGGCGCTGGACGTGTCGATCCAGGCCCAGGTGCTGAACCTGCTGGCGGACCTGCAGGAAGCCTTCGACCTCGCCTACCTCTTCATCAGCCACGACCTCTCGGTGGTGCGCCACATCGCCGACGAGGTGATGGTGATGTACCTCGGCCGCCCGGTCGAGTACGCGCCGCGGGACACGCTGTTCGCCGCGCCCAGGCACCCCTATACCCGCGCGCTCCTGTCGGCGACCCCGGTGGCCGACCCGGCGCGGCGGCGCGAACGCATCCGGCTCGCGGGCGAGCTGCCCTCGCCGCTCGCGCCGCCGCCCGGCTGCGTGTTCCACCCGCGCTGCCCGCTGGCCGACGCCCGCTGCAGCGTCGAGCGCCCCGCGCTCAGGCCCGTGGACGGCGCCCTCGCCGCCTGCCACGCGCTCGAGGAAGGCCGCGCGGAGACGGCGGCCCCGGCGGGCGCCGCCGCGTAGCGCGGAGAGCCGATTCGGGATTCGGAAGCCGCCGCAGGGAGCGGCGGGGGAACGCCGTCCGTCTATTCGGCGGTGACGTTCGCGGCTTGGAGCATGTAGCGGATGCCCGCCTTCAGCTCTTCGTCCGTCAGCTGCGGGAAGCCGGCGCGCGGAGGCATGGCGCCCTTGCCGTTCACCACGCTCCGGTACAGGGCGTCGAAGCCCTGCGCGGCGCGCGGCGCCCAGGCCCCGGTGTCGCCGGTCTTGGGCGACTCCGCGACCGACGTGAGGTGGCAGGCGAAGCAGAAGCGCTGGTAGACGGAGGTCCCGAGGTCGTCGGCGGCAGCGGTGGTGGTGGCCGCGCCGCCGGATGCGGCGGTGGACGCGGTCTGCGTTGCCGCGGTCTGCGCCGCCGCCGAGGTGGTGGTAGCGGCAGCGGCGGTCGCGCCGCTCCCCGTCCCGGCGTCCGACCGTTGCCTCGGTTCCCCGAGCCTCACCCGCCCGACCGGCGCGATGCGCTCCAGCGTGGCGCGCTCGTTGCTCGTGGCCTCGTTGCGCGCGTCGGCCGCGATCCACACCCCGAGGAACCCGGTGCCCACCACGTAGACCACCAGGATGACGAGGATGACGGTGAACTGACGGATGAATGCGTCGTCGGCCTTGCTCACGGCTGTCCCTCTGAAGTCCCAGACGCGATCATTGCAGACCACCCCCCGCCCGGACAAGCCCGCGCGCGCCGCGCCGTCCGCGCTCTCGCTCCGGGGGGTCCAATTCCGGGGCGCGATGGTGCAACATGGCGGGACGGCGTTGGGGGCCGGGAAGGGAGGAACGCATGATCGTACCGAAGGGGCTTCTGGACGGGCACGTCGCGGTGATCACCGGCGGCGGCTCGGGCATCGGGCGCGGCGCCGCGCTCGCCATGGCGCAGGCGGGCGCGCGCATCGCGGTGGTGGACCGCAACGAAGAGGGGGCGCGGGAGACCGCGGAGGCGATCGGCAACGCGGCCAGCGCCTACCGCACCGACGTGACCGACGCCGACGCCTGCCGGGAGCTCGCGGCGCGCGTGGCCGCCGACTTCGGGCCGGCTTCCATCCTGTTCAACAACGCGGGCATCGTGCGGCGCGCGAAGATCGACTCCGAGACCGCGGCGGACGACTGGCGCGACACCATCGACGTCAACGTCAACAGCCTCTTCTACGCGACCCACGCCTTCCTCGACCAACTCAAGGAGACGCGCGGGCGGATCGTGAACACGGGCTCCTTGCAGTCCTTCGTCCACACCCCGAACTCCGTCGTCTACACCGCCTCCAAGGGCGCGGTGAAGAACTTCACGACCGCGCTCGCCGCCGAGCTGGGGCCGCTCGGCATCCGGGTCAACGCGGTGGCGCCCGGCCTCATCTTCACGCCGCTCAACGAGGCGGGCATCCAGAAGAACCCGGAGCTGCTGGCGCGCTTCATGCAGCACATCCCGATGGGGCGCCACGGGACGCCGGAGGACATCGCGGGCGTGGTGGTGTTCCTGGTCTCCGACCTCGCGCAGTACGTGACCGGGGTCACCGTGGCGGTGGACGGCGGCTACCTGACGATCTGAACGGCGGCGGGGGGACGGGAGCGCGGACGTGAACGACGACGCAGACGGGGACGGAGGTTCGGGCATGGCGGACGGAGCGGACGGGACGGGCGGGGGAGGCGCCGCGGCGCCTCCCCCGCCCGTCCCGTCCGCTCCGTCCGCCAT
>CAZSPS010000060.1:0-4082 GCA_964608875.1 uncultured Ectothiorhodospiraceae bacterium | reverse complement strand
GCGGCGCCCCCGCTCCCGCTCCCGCTTCCGCCCCAGTCCAGCACGCGGCCCGAGGCCGTCATCTCGCGCGTGAGCGCCACCCGCTCGTCCATGTCCATGCCCCGGAACAGCACGGCCATGGCGAAGGCGGCGACTTGGCCGTCGCCGATCGACCCGTCGGTGATGCCGCGCACCATGAAGGCGATCTCCGCGTCGCGGAGCCGCCCGCCATCGCGCTTGCGGCGGATGACCTCCTGCGGCAGCAGGCCCGCAGCGCGCGCCGTCCCCGGCACTGCCTCGTCCATCTTCACTTCAACGTTCTCCCGCCTCCTCGCCGCCCGCGCCGAGCAGCACCGCGAGCCAGCGCGTGTCGTCGCTCGTGGCGAGCGCGATCTTCGCCGTGATGGTGAGGGGGACGGACAGGAACATGCCGACCGGCCCCAGCACCCACCCCCAGAACACGAGCGAGAGGAACACCACCAGGGGCGACAGCCCGAGCCCGCGCCCCATGAAGCGCGGCTCGACCACGTTGCCGAACAGCACGTTGACGAAGAGGTAGCCGGCCGCACTCCACAGGGCGGCGCCGGGGCCGAGCTGCACGAAGGCGAGCAGCACCGCCGGCACGGCGGCGATGACCGAGCCGATGGTGGGAACGTAGTTGAGCAGGAACGCGAGCAGCCCCCACAGCACCGGGTAGTCCACCCCGAGCAGCCACAGCCACACCCCCACCGCCGCCCCCGTGCCGAGGCTCATCAGGCTCTTGATGGCGAGGTAGCGGCGCAAGGTGGCGGCGAACGCGTCGAAGCCCGCGCGGGCGCGGCTCCTCGCGCCGCCCGCGATGGCGGAGAGCTTGCCGGAGAAGCTCGACGCCTCCAGCAGGATGAACACGACGGCGAGGAGGATCAGGAACGCATCGGTGAGCACGGCCCCGAGGCCGTTGAACAGCTCGCCCGCGAACTCGAGCACCCACGCCGGATTGAGCCGGAGCCCGGCCGCCGCTCCCACACTCGTGCCCACGCCCGCTCCCACGCCCGCCGCCGTGTCCGGCAGCACGGCGCCGAGCCAGGGCGCGAAGCCGCGCAGCGCCTCGCCCGCGAACGCGAGCCGCGCCTCCAGCCGCTCGCCGTAGTACGGGAGGTTGCGGCTGAAGTCGTCGATGGATGCGCCGGCCATGGCCGAGAGCCCGGCGAGCGCGGCGACGACGGCGCCGACGACGATGACGAGCGCCGCCCCGCGCGCGAGCCCGCGCGCCTCGAGCCACAGCAGGGGCGGCGCGCTGATGACGGCCACGAAGACCGCGAGCAGGAACGGGTTGACCAGGCCCTGGGCGGCCTTGAGGCCCGCCACCACGACCACGAACGCCGCCGCCGTCAGCAGCAGCGACGAGACTCGGGCCGTCCGGTGCGAGGGAGCGTCCGCCATCGTGCGCCGGATGCTACGCCCGCGCCCGGCGGCGCGCCAGCGCCCGGCGTTGTCCAATGCAAAGTGAGCCTGAAGCGGCGGTGCGATTCCACCGCAAAACGAGCCTGAAGCCGGGCTGCCCGTCCGCGCCACTTCTCGCACCCCTCGCCCACGAGTTCCACAGGGACTGAAACCGGACGGATCGTGTGCCCTGGGACCGGACGGATCGATGTGCTCCCGACACATGGCGTTGCCGGTGTTGCCGCGCCGCGCCGAACCCGTATAGAGTGCGGGGATGCATACGGATGTCCGCGCCCCCGCGAAACGCCGCCTCCTCGCTCTGCCGCCGAGGCGCTCGCCGGCACGCGCCGCCCCGGGGCCGGACCGCACCGGCGGCCAGCCGGGGGGGGGGGGGAGTCGCGCGCACGCCGCGCCGACGTTCGCCGGGCCGCTCCGAGGCCTCCCCGGCCTCCTCCTCCCCGCGCTGCTCGGCGGCGCCGCCGCCGCGCTGCTGCTGCTGCCGCCGCCGCCCGCCGCCGCCCAGGAGCCGCCCCTGCCCATCGTCTCGGTGGCTGCGGTCGCCAGCGAGGTCACCGAAGGCGAGCGCGTGCAGTTCGACTTCACCCGCACCGGCGGCACCTCGGCCGCGCTCACCTTCCGCTTCACCATCTTCAACTCGGGGCCCCTGGTCCAGGGCGACATCCGCACCAGCCTGCGCTTCAACGCCGGCCAGAGCACCGTGCGCCTCAGCATGCGCACGACCAACGACGACACCCCCCAGGCCGACGAGACCGTGCGCCTGAACTTGAACTCCGTGGCGGGTTCCTACGCCATCAGCACCACCCAGTCGGAACGCGAGGCGATGGTGACGGTGCTGGACGACGAGCTGCCGCTCATCACCGTGACCGCGGTCGACTCGGAGATCACGGAGGGCGAGGGGCACGCGGTGTTCGAGCTGGCGCGCCTCGGCTCCACGTCGGCGGCGCTGGAGGTCGCGGGCGTCTACGAGAACCGCGCCGGCGGGCTCGCCCGCCAGACCGTCACCTTCGGCGCCGGCGATGCGACCGAGCGCATCACCCGCACCATCGCGGACGACGACGCCGTGACCGGCGGCGACTCCGTGCGCTTCTTCCTGTCCACCGGCGCCGGCTACGTGCTCGGCGACCCGACCGAAGCGACGGTCCGCATCGTCGAAGACGACACCGTGCTCACCGTGCGCCCCGTGAACGAGACCGTCTCGGAGGGCGAGGACGCGCAGGTCGTCGTCACCCGCGCCGGCAACCTGCTGGGCGCGCTCACGGTCAACGCGGTGGTCACGGTGGAGCCGGGCGCGGAGCGCCACCAGCGCATCATCCGCTTCGCCAACCTCCAGACCACGGTGCGGCACTCGGCCGTCGGCCGCAACCTCGACACCATCGACGAACCCGACCGGACCATCACCTTCACCCTGCAAGAGGGCGCGGGCTTCATCCTGGGAAGCCCGTCCGCGGCGGTCGTCCGGTCCATCGACGACGACGGCGCCATCCCGGTGGTGGCGTTGACCGCCGTCGACGGCGAGATCACGGAAGGCGGCACGGCGCAGTTCCGGCTGCGCCGCTTCGGGGATACCTCGGGCACACTCAGGGTGCGGTTCTCCGTCACCCAGTCGCGCACCAACGTGCTCAACACCGCGCCCCCGGCCTCGGCCACCTTCGGGGCCGGCCGGGACACGGTCACGGTCAGCATCAACACGTCGCGCAACAACATCGACGAGCCCGACGGGGTCCTCACGATGCAGCTGCTGGACCTCGACCCGACGCTCTACGACGCGCTCGACACGTCCAGCCAGGCGACGGTGACGGTGCTGGACGACGACCTGCCGGTGATCTCGGTGCGGGCGGCCGCATCCCCGGTCACGGAAGGCGAGGGGCCGCAGTTCGTGCTGAACCGCATCGGCGACTTGACCCGCGGCCTCCTGGTCGAGACCTCGTACACCGACCACAGGGGCGACACCTATCCGCGCTACGTCGTCTTCTCCGCCGGCGCGGCCATGACGCGCTTCACCCCGGTGTCCCGCCCCGACAACACCGTCGTCGACCCCGACGTGACCGTGCGCCTGGTCCTCGCCCGCGGCGACGGCTACACCGTGGGGTCTCCGTCCGAAGCGTCGATCGTGCTCCTGGACGACGACCGCACGGTCACGCTGACTGCGGTGGCGGACGAGGTGACCGAAGGCGAGGACGCCGAGTTCGAGCTGCACCGGGACGGAAGCCTGCTGAACCCGCTGACGGTGCGCGCCCGCCTCGACGTATCGCCGGGCGCGGGCGCGTCCGACGTCGACATCCTGTTCCGGCCGGGCGACACAAGCGTGACCTACGCCGTGCCGACCGCGGACGACGGCGACGACGAGCCCGACGTCACCGTGACGCTGACCCTGCGCCCGGGCGGCTACACCCCGGCGGCCGACTCGTCCGAAGCGGTGGTGACGGTGCTCGACGACGACCGGCATGAGGTCAGCGTCAGCGCGGTGGACGCCGACGGCCAGATCGAGGAAGGCGAGGACGTGGTGTTCGAGCTGGCCCGCACCGCGGGCGCGGTGGGGGCGCTCGACGTGCGGGTCGCCTATACGGACCCGTTCGGCGTCAGGTCCGAGGCGACCGTCGCCTTCGGCGCCGGCGAGGCCACCAAGCGCTTCACCCGCTCGACCACGGACGACTCGGCCG
>CAZSPS010000059.1:0-4879 GCA_964608875.1 uncultured Ectothiorhodospiraceae bacterium | reverse complement strand
TGAACGCCAGCTCCGCGCCCTCGCGGTGCATGGCCCGGGCCACCCCCCATGCGATGGACCGGTTGCTGGCGAGGCCGGTGACGAGGATGCGCCGTCCGGACAGGAGGCCCACGCCCCTCACCTCTCGGCTCTTGCTTGCGGCGGTTCTATGGGTATCGTCGGCGGGGGGGCGGCGGCGAGCGCCTAGCCCTCCCTCCGGGCGGCCGGGACCAGCAACTCCCGGCCCGACTGGATGTGGTGCGAGCTCAGGCGGTTGAGGTCCATCAGCGCCTCCACCGTGGTGCCGTGGACGAGCGCGATGCCGCTCAAGGTGTCCCCGGCGCGGATGCGGTACCGCTCCTCCGCCCCGCCGGACGACGCGAGCGGCCCCGTCGAAGCCTGGGCGCGGAGACTCGCGCGCAAGGCGGGGAGTTCCCGCCGGAAGCGCTCGGCGCTCGCGACCGGCAGCAGCACCCGGTGGGGGCCGCCCGGCGCCACGAACTTGTAGATGAAGCCCGGATTGAGCCGCACGACCTCGCTCACGGGCACCCCGGCCAACCGCGCCACCTCATCGAGCCGGGTCCTGGGCGGCGCCTCGACCTCGGCGAAGTGCGGACCGCTCGGCACCGGCTCGAGCCGGACCTTGTGCAGGCGGGGCTGCGCGACGATCTCGGACAGCACGAGCCAGCGGACCACGTGGCTGCGGGTCTCGCGCGGCAGGTAGCGCTCGATGGCGGGATAGGCGGCCGTCTCCAGCGTCTCGCCCGAGCGCCTGATGGCCCGGCGGACCTTGCCGGGGCCACAGTTGTACGCGGCCACGGCGAGCAGCCAGTCGCCGGCGAACTCGTCGTGCAGCTGTTGCAGGTAGTCGAGCGCGGCGCGGGTGGAGTCCGGCACGTCCCGCCACCCGTCGTACCCCATGCCGTGCTTGAGGTTCAGGAGGCGGCCGGTCCTGGGATGGATCTGCCACACCCCCGCCGCCCGCCGGGAGGACACGGCCCCGGTCTTGTAGCCGCTCTCCACCGCGGGGAGCAGCGCGAGCTCGCCCGGCATGCCGCGCGCCTCGAGCTGCGCCGCCACGTGGTGCAGCCAGGGGCGGGCGCGCTCGCCGACCCGGTCGAAGAAGTACTGGCTGCCGTGGAACTTCCGCATCTCCCGCTGGAAACGGGACAGGGAGCCGACCTCGTGCCCGACCGGGACGATGGTCATCGAGAAGCGGATGCGCTCCCAGGCGTCGCGCGGCTCGCCCGGGACGGCGGCGGCGGCGGACAAGGGATCGTCCGCTCGCGGCGCACGTCCGGCCTCGCGCGTGGAACCGCCCGCCGGCCCGCCGGCAGCCGCCAGCACGTCCAGCGAGGGTCCGGCAACGGGCCCGTCCTCGACCTCAACATTGGCGCCCTGCTGACCGGACCGGTGGCCCATCATGCAGGACGGCACGGAGAGGATGGCGGCGCCGATGAGGAGCGACGCCAGCAGCAATTTCAGAGACAGGGCTAACACGGAGCGGCAAGCTATGGTGGCGAAGGGGGAATTGTCAAGTTCTCCCGGGAGTCCCCGCATCGGGAAACCGGCAGTCTTCATGGCAATTCCGGCGATTATACCCGAAAGCCACGGGAACGTCCTCCAGAGTTGTCCAATGCTCCCTTCCCCTGCCGCCCCGCCCACCCCGCCGACGGGCGCCGGCATGACCGCACCGCGCCGCCTCTCGTCCCGATCCGGCGCCATCTCCCCATCGGGCACCGGTCGGGGTACGATAGGCGCCCCGCCCACACGGTCGCCAGAGCCGCCACCGGAGACGCGAGTGCCGCTACCGCACGCATCGAACGCACTGCCAAGCCTGGAAGAATGGCACCGGCATCCGCCGGGGCGGCGGGCGCTCGACGTCGAGAACGGCCGGCTCGCGCCCCTGCTCTCGACCGCGTTCGGCTACCACCTGCTGCTCGTGGGGTGCGGGGACTACCTCGCGGCCCTCGCCGAGGTCCGGGTCCAGCACCACACCTGGCTCATGCCTCCCGCCGCCCCAGAGCCCGGATCGCCCGGCGCCGCCGCCCCGCCGCCGCCGCCCGGCTGCTCGCGCATCCGCGGGTCCGCCGCAGCGATGCCCGTGGCCTCGGACAGCGTCGACCTCGTGCTCCTGCCGCACGTGCTCGAGTTCGAGCAAGACCCGCTGCGGGTCCTGCGCGAGACCGAGCGGGTGCTGGTCCCCGAGGGCCACGCCATCGTCGCCGGCTACAACCCGCTCGGCCCCATGGGGGCGCGGCGTCTCGCCCTCGGCGGCAACCGCGGAGCGCCCTGGAACGGACGCTTCTATACGGCGGCGCGGGTGCGGGAGTGGCTCGCCGAGCTCGGCTTCGACACCGTCGCGAGCGAGCGCTGCTTCCATCGCTCCGCGCCGCGGAGCGAGAAGCTGCTGCGCCGTCTGGCCGCATTCGGGGCCGCCGGCCCGCACGCCTGGCTCCCGCTCCACGGCAGCTGGCTCCTCGCCGTGCGCAAGCGCACCGCCACCCTCACGCCCGTGCGCATGCGCCGGCGGCGGCGCGCGCGCGTGGCCGGGGCCAAGCTCGCCGGCCCCGCCATGCGCACCCCGGCCCCGCCGCCGGCCGCCATCGCCCGGCGCAGGAGCCTCGGCGCATGACCACCGTACCGCAAGCGCCCGGAGGGCCAGTGCCAGGACCGGAGCCGGCGGCCCCGGCCCCGCCCGATCCCTCCTCCGGCATCGTGGAGCTGTACACCGACGGAGCGTGCAGCGGCAACCCCGGACCCGGAGGCTGGGCCGTGCTGATGCGCGACGGCGACACGGAGCGGGAGTTCGGGGACGGCGAGCCCGATACCACCAACAACCGCATGGAGCTCCTCGCCGCCGTGCGCGGCCTGGAGTTGCTCGAACGCCGCCGCCGGGTCCGGCTGGTGACCGACTCGGCCTACGTCCGCGACGGGATGGCCAGCTACATCGAGCGCTGGAAGCGCCGCGGCTGGCGGACCTCGGAAGGCAAGCCGGTCAAGAACCGCGACCTGTGGCTGCGGCTGGACGAAGCGGCGGCGCGGCACGAAGTGCAATGGGAATGGATCCGCGCGCACAGCGGGCATCCGGAGAACGAACGCGCGGACGCTCGCGCGCGCGCCGAAGCGCAGATAGCGGCCGGACACGGTCCGGTGCCGTGGCATCTCAAACTGTGACGGCGGCCGCGGGGGGCGGCGAGGGAGGAGCCGTGCGCCGCCGGATCGTCCTCGACACCGAGACCACGGGGCTCGAACCGGAGGCGGGGCACCGGATGATCGAGCTGGCCGGCCTCGAGCTGGTGGACCGGCGGCTCACCGGCGCGGTCTTCCACCGCCACTTCAACCCCGAGCGCGAGATCGACGCCGCGGCGGAGCGGGTGCACGGGATGTCGCGCGAGGACCTCGCCAGCCAGCCCGCGTTCGCCGAGCTGGCGGACGAGCTCCTGGCCTTCATCGACGGGGCGGAGCTGATCATCCACAACGCGCCCTTCGACCTCGCCTTCCTGGACGCGGAGCTGGCGCGCTGCGAGCGTGCGCCCCTCAGCGGCCGGCAACCGGTGCTGGACACCCTGGAGCTGGCCCGGCGGATGCACCCGGGGCAGCGCAACAACCTCGACGCCCTGTGCGAGCGCTACGGGGTGGACAACTCGCGCCGCACGGTCCACGGCGCGCGCGCCGACGCGGAGCTGCTGGCCGCGGTGTACCTCGCCATGACCGGGGGGCAGACCCGGCTGGAGCTGGCCGAGCGGCCCGCGGGGACGGCGGCGGAGCGCGAGCGCCCGGCCCACCGCGACGGCGCCGCCGCCGCGCGGGCGCCGCTGCGCGTGGTGCGGGCGGACGAAGAGGAGCTGCGCCGGCACGAAGCGCGGCTCGACACTCTCGAGCGCGCGGCGGGCGGCGCCTGCGTGTGGCGGCAGTAAACGCGCATGGCCTTCCGGCGGGCCTTGCGGTAAGATCGCGGCCCGCCGCCGCCTCGGGCGGCGCGCCCTTGTGCGAATCACCGCAACCGGAGGGAAGCCCATGAACCCGCTCGACAGCATCTGGGGCACCATCATCTCGGGAGTCGTTCTGGCTCTCATCCTTTCCGCCATCTTCCCGCTCTCCTAGCGGAGCGGGGTGAAATCAAGCACCGCCGCACGCTGCGGCATCCGAAACGCACCGCTGCATGACCTGAGGGAGGTTGGCAAAGTGGACATCAACTGGCTTTCCATCGACCGGTGGATCCATTTCCTCTCCGGAGTGACCTGGATCGGGTTGCTCTACTACTTCAACTTCGTGCAGACCCCGGCCGTGGCCGAGGCCAACGCGGACACGGGCGGCCCCGGAGCGGCCGGCATCAACAAGTACGTCGCGCCGCGCGCGCTCCTGTGGTTCCGGTGGGCCGCCGTCGTGACCTGGATCTCGGGCGTCTTGTACCTGATGGGGAAGGGTGTCCTCATGGATGCGGTGATGCTCCGCAGCGAAGGTGAAGCAACTTATGCCCAGACCATCGGGGTCGGGGCGTGGCTCGGCACCATCATGCTGTTCAACGTCTGGGTCCTCATCTGGCCCAACCAGAAGAAGATCCTGGGCATGGTGCCGGCGTCCGACGACGAGAAGGCCCGCGCCCGCCGGGTGGCGCTACTCGCGTCACGCACCAACACGATGCTGTCGATCCCCATGCTCCTGTTCATGGGCGCGGCGTCGCACGGGCTGCCGTTCTAGCATCGGCCGCCGCGAGGCGGTGGCCGCGGGCGGCGCGGCCACCGCCTCGTTTCCTCTCCACTTGCGAGCGCCCGCCCCGCCGGGGCCGCGGGCGCCCCGGCCGGCAGTGCGCACGGCCGCGACCGATCCTCGGGGCCGATGCACATCCTCCTCAGCAACGACGACGGCTACCGGGCGCCCGGCCTGCGCACCCTCT
>CAZSPS010000058.1:0-2148 GCA_964608875.1 uncultured Ectothiorhodospiraceae bacterium | reverse complement strand
ACCCCCGCACGGGTGAGGACGAACACCGCGTCCGTCCCCTCGTCGATGGGGGAAGTCTCCGCCGCGGCCGTGACCGTCGGCAGGTCGTCGTCGGTGATGACCAGCGTCCGCGGCGCGCCGCCCAGCAAGGCGCCGCCGTTCTCCATGTGCGCCGCCACCACCGTCACCGTCTCGTTCGCCTCATGCGCGTCGTCGTCCACGGCGGCGAGCGTGAGGGTCGCGGAGGAAGTGCGCGCCGGCAGCGTCAGCCGGTAGGGCGAGGCGGCGACCGGCGAGCCGTCCGAGTCGGCGGACACCCGGTAGTCCGCGCCGAAGGTCGCGCCGCCGCCGAACGCGAACTCGATGGTCTGGGCGGCGGCGAAGGTCGTCGCGCCCGTGCGCACGGTGAGGGTGGCCGCGCCGCCGGCCTCCGGGATCGAGCGCGGCGAGAGCGACAGCGCGAGGTTCGGCGCGCCGTCGTCGTCGGTCACCGTGACGCTCGCGCTGTTCCGCGCACCGGCAGTCCAGGCCGTGGGCGCGGGGTCCATATCCAGCGCCAGCGTCACCTCCGCATTCGGTTCATCCACGTCGTCGTCGTCCGTCCCAAGCGACACGGTGGTGGTCGCGGCGTTTATCTCGAACGTGGCCGTGATCGGCGGGGCGGCGGTCAGTACGCCCGGGGCGGCCGAGATCGAGATCGACACCGTGAGCGGCCCGCTCAGGTCTCCCTCCGTGCGCGTGAGCTCGAACTCCGAAGCCGCGCCCTCCACCACCGTGACCGTCATCGCCGCCACCGTCACCGACGGCGGGTCGCCGTCCGCGATCGTGCCGCTCGCCGTTCCGGCCGCAACCGTCGCAGCGGCGGTGGGCGTGGGCGTGCCCAGGGCCACCGTCACGGTCTCCGGCGCTTCGTCTCCGTCGTTCGGCGCGAGGGAGAGCACGATGCGCTTGACGGTCTCCGTCGGGCCGAATACCAGGGCGCCGGCGCCGGGGGTCGCATCGGTGTAGTCGGCGCCCGCGGTGGCCGTGCCGCCCAGCGTGTAGGGGATCGTGACGCTGCGGCCGGGCTCGCTGGCGCCGTCCAGCGTGACCTCGAACTCCATCCGGCCGCCTTCGGCCACCGCTCCGGCGTCGGCAATGCGCGCCGTGCGCACGTCGTCGTCGGTGACGGCGAGGGTCGCGGTGGACGGGTCGCCGACCGCGTAGGCGCCGCCGGTGAGGAGCCCGAGCATTACCGTCGCATCGGCCTCGTCCACGGTGTCGTGGCGGGTCGGCAGGGCGACGTCGATCTCGGACTCGCCGACCCCGAAGCGGGCGCTCGACGGCGCGGCGCCGGCGAGGGCGCCGTCCGGAGCCGCGACCGAGAGGGCGACTTCCAGCGCCGCCGTCAGGTCGCCGGCGCGGGTCAGCGTGAACACCGCGGGCGCGGCCTCGGCTACCGCGCCGCCGGTGATGGCGTCGGACACCGCCACCGTCACCACCGGCAGGTCGCCGTCGGTGATGGTCAGCGTCCGCGGCGCACCCAGCGAAGTGCGGCCGTTCTCCACGTGCACCGCGCTTACCGTCACCGTCTCGTCCGGCTCGTCCGCGTCGTCGCCCACGGCGGTGAGCGTGACGCTCGCCGAAGAGGTCCGCGCCGGCAGGGTCAGCGAGTAGGGAGAGGCGGTGATCGCCGAATCGTCCGAATCGTCGTTCGCACGGTAATCCGTACCGAGCGTCGCGACGCCGCCGAACGTCAGCTCGACGGTCTGGTCGGCGGCGAAGGTCGTCGCGCCCGTGCTCACGGTCAGGGTCGCCGTGCCGCCGTCTTCCGCGACCGACGTCTCCGAAAGCGACAGCACCAGGGTCGGCGCGCCGTCGTTGTCGGTGACCGTGACGCTCGCTTCGTTCGGCGTGCCGGCGGTCCAGTCGGCGGTGGGCGCGCCCAGCGTCAGCGTCACCGTGGCGTCCGCTTCATCCACCACGTCGTTGTCCGTTGCCAGCGCCACGGTGGTCGTCGCGGCGTTCGCCTCGAACACGGCCTCGGTCGGCGGCACGCCGGTCAGCACGCCCGAGGCGTCCGTGACCGAGATCGCCACCGTCAGCGGTCCGCCGATGTCTCCCTCCGTGCGCGTGAGACGGAACTGCGCAGCCGCGCCCTCCGTCACCGGGCTCGCCACCGCCTCCACC
>CAZSPS010000057.1:0-3140 GCA_964608875.1 uncultured Ectothiorhodospiraceae bacterium | reverse complement strand
CGATAGCCCAGTGCAACCGCCCGTGCCCGGTCCGGTGGTGCGCTGCGTGGTCGCGCCGGCCGAGCGCGGGCGGTTGCACTGGGCTATCGAGACCCGCTTCGGCGCGATGCTCGAGCGGGGGCTGGTGGACGAGGTGCGCGGGCTCGCCGCGCGCCCGGGGGTGGGGCCGGAGTTGCCGTCGATGCGCGCCGTCGGCTACCGCCAGGTGTGGGCGTATCTCGAGGGGCGGTGCGGGTACGGGGAGATGGCGGAGCGGGCGGTGGCGGCGACCCGCCAGCTCGCCCGCCGCCAACTCACGTGGCTGCGGGGCCTCGGGGACGGATGCAGCTGGCTCGATCCCGGCGCGGACGGCGAGGCGGCGGCCGAGCGCGCCGTGCGCGAAGGCTTCGAACGCGCCGCCGCCGCGTCCGGGGAGCGTCCCGGCGGCTGACGGGCGTCCGGCGCGGGTTCCGGCCCTTGCGGACGCCGCCGCCGCGCCCCGCGGCTACGAGGACTGGAAGCCGGGGGGCGGCGCCCGCTCCGCGGCCTCGCGCGCGAGGGCGCCCGCGAGCGCTTCCAGGGGCAGCGTCTCCTGGCGCTTGACCCCGAGCCGGCGCACGGTCACCGTGCCGTCCTCCGCCTCCTGCCGCCCCGCGATGAGGATCGCCGGCGTCTTCGCGAGGCTGTGCTGGCGCACCTTGTAGGAGATGGTCTCGTTGCGCGTGTCGAGCCGCGCCCGCAGGCCCGCCTCCTCCAGCCGGCGCGCGCACTCGCGGGCGTGGCCGTCGGCGTCCGACACCACGGTGGCCACCACCGCCTGCACCGGCGCGAGCCACAGGGGGAGGGCGCCCGCGTAGTGCTCGATGAGGATGCCCGTGAACCGTTCGAGCGAGCCGAACAGCGCGCGGTGCAGCATCACCGGCGTGTGCCGCCCGCCGTCCTCGCCGACGTAGGACGCCCCCAGGCGCTCGGGCAGGTTCAAGTCCACCTGCAAGGTGCCGCACTGCCAGTCGCGGCCGATGGCGTCGCGCAGCACGAACTCGAGCTTCGGCCCGTAGAACGCGCCCTCGCCGGGGTTGACGGCGCACTCGAGCCCGGCGGCATCCACCGCCGTGCGCAGCGCGGCCTCGGAGCGGTCCCAGATCTCGTCCGAGCCCACCCGCAGCGGCGGGCGGTCCGCGAACTTCACGTGCACGTCCTCGAAGCCGAAGTCCCGGTAGATGCCGAGGATGAGGTCGCACACCCCCCGGCACTCGTCCGTGATCTGCTCCGGGGTGCAGTAGATGTGCGCGTCGTCCTGGGTGAAGGCGCGCACCCGCAGCAGGCCGTGCAGCGCGCCGGACGGCTCGTAGCGGTGCACCTTGCCGAACTCGCTCAACCGCAGCGGCAGGTCCTTGTAGCTCTTGATGCCGTGGTTGAACACCTGCAGGCTGCCGGGGCAGTTCATGGGTTTGAGCGCGAAGGTGCGCTCGTCGCGCGTGTCGGTGGTGTACATGTGCTCGGAGAACGTCTCCCAGTGCCCGGACTCCTCCCACAGGCGGCGGTCCATGACTTCCGGGGTGTTGATCTCCCGGTAGCCCGCCGCGTCCTGGCGCGCGCGCATGTAGTCGATGAGGCCCTGGAACAGCGTCCAGCCGTCGGGGTGCCAGAACACCGCCCCCGGCGCCTCTTCCTGGAAGTGGAAGAGGTCCATGCTGCGCCCGAGCCGCCGGTGGTCGCGCCGCTCCGCCTCCTCCAGGCGCCGCAGGTGGGCGCGCAGCGCCTTCGGGTCCGCCCAGGCGGTGCCGTAGATGCGTTGCAGCATGGGGTTGCGCGAGTCCCCGCGCCAGTACGCGCCGGCCACCGAGGTGAGCTTGAACGCGGTGCCGAGGCGGCCGGTGGAGGGCAGGTGCGGCCCCCGGCAGAGGTCGGTGAAGCCGCCCTGACGGTACACCGAGACCGGCTCCCCCGCGGGGATGGCCTCGACGATCTCCGCCTTGTAGCGCTCGCCGATGCCGAGGAAGAACGCGACCGCGTCGGCCCGCTTCCACACCTCGCGCACGACGGTCTCGTCGCGCGCCACGATCTCGCGCATCCGCTCCTCGATCCGCTCGAGGTCGTCCGGGGTGAACGGATCGTCGCGCGCGAAGTCGTAGTAGAAGCCGTTCTCGATGGTGGGGCCGATGGTGACCTGCGTCTCCGGATACAGCTCCTTCACCGCTTCGGCGAGGACGTGGGCCGCGTCGTGGCGCAGGAGGTCGAGGCCGTCGGGCTCGGTGCGGGTGACGACGGCGACCGCGCAGTCGGCGTCGATGGCGGCCGAGAGGTCGCGCAGCTCCCCGTCCACCCGCACGGCCACGGCGTCGCGCGCCAGCTTGCGGCCGATGCTCTCGGCGATCTCGAGGCCGGTGACGGCCCGTTCGAACGGGCGTACCGACCCGTCGGGGAGGGTGATGTTCGGCATGGCGAGGGGTCCTCGTTACCCGGAGGCGCGAACCGCGCATGGTGAGGCAGCGGCGGCGGATGCGCAACCCTCGCGCGTGGATGGGCTGGGGTTGAGTATCACGGGGGGCATGCGTATGATTCCGCCGTTCGACGGGCCGGGCGCGAGCTTCGGCCGCGTGGGCCTGTGGGCCGAGTGAAGACGGAGAGGCGAGCATCGCTCAGGAAAAGCGCAACCGCGTCAACGACGAGATCCGGGTCGAGCGGCTCCGGCTCATCAACGAGGATGGCGGCCAGCTGGGCATCGTCTCCATCGAGGAGGCCCTGGCGGAGGCGGAGCAAAGGGGCTTCGACCTCGTCGAGATGTCGCCCAACGCCGACCCTCCGGTCTGCCGCCTGCTGGACTACGGCAAGTTCCAGTTCCAGCAGAGCAAGAAGCGGCAGGCGGCGCGGCGCAAGCAGCAGCAGACCCAGATCAAGGAGGTCAAGTTCCGGCCGGGGACGGACGACGGCGACTACCAAGTCAAGCTGCGGAACCTCAGGCGCTTCCTCGACCACGGACACAAGATCAAGGTCACGGTCTGGTTCCGGGGGCGGGAGATGGCCCACCAGGAGTTGGGGGCGAAGCTGCTGGAACGGGTCGAGGGCGACCTGGGGGAGTTGGCGAAGGTCGAGCAGCTGCCGAAGCTCGAGGGGCGGCGCCTGGCCATGGTCATGACTTCGCGCCGCCCGCCCGCCGC